>CACYQQ010000072.1 GCA_902776605.1 uncultured Bacteroidales bacterium
GTTTGCTGATAGACATTACCCTCGAAGAGCCAACTGCCCAACAGATCCACCTCCTGATACAGGGAATCGGCCAAGAAGAAAGCGCCCTCGTCGGCTGCCAGAGGTGCCAACTCGTTCAACGATTCAATACGTTGCAAAAGACCGACATTGTTGACCTCCTTCATAGCATAGTAATCTCGGCAAGAACGGATGGCACGCACACTCTGATCGGACTGCCCCAATCGGTAATAGACACGGCCCAGGATATAATAGTTGCGGGCTCGGTTGATACACTCGTAATCGGGTTCATTTCGGACAGCAGCAATGCTGTCGAAAAGAGCCAAAGCGGTGCGGGCACAAGCCAAAGCCTCGTTCGGGCGGTTGCGTCGGTAAGCTATGTGAGCACGGAACAAAAGCACCTCGGCCATATCGCGGTCGTTCGTCTTGGCAGCACGGTTCTGGAACATCTTGAGATAATCGTCCACCTTGCCTTGCAGGTGCATTTCATATCCAATCAATACCATGAAAGGCATGCAACGGAACGAAGTGGTGTCTAACGAACTGATATGCTCCAAGATGGCCAAACCCTCGCGAGCACGTTGACGTACTCCCGAGAGTTGCAGCAACATGACATAACGCTCAATGCTGGCATAGACAGGACTGCCTGTCGTATATTGACCCAGCAAGTTCTGCTTGTCATAGATAGCCAGCGCCTCGTCCAACTTGCCGTCTCCGGCCATAACCAAAGCGCGCAACTCCCATTGGGGAACGGTCGTATAGTCTAACGCAGAGAAATAATCGACATAGATATCGACTGCTTGGAGGACGTGACTTAACTCCTGTTCCTGACCATTCAGCAACTTGCCATAGTACGATTCAGCACCTGTCATGAAAGACTGGCGCTTGGTCTTGACATCATTTTCTTTGAGGCAAAGAGCACAAGAATCCAAATAATGATCTACATCAGCTTTGACTATTTGACTTGCCCAAAGACAACAAAACAGCAACAATAAGTAACGTTTCATTCGGAATTTCAACCTAAACTAATAAATATAATTTACCATTTTATACTGCATTTACTATAAAAAATGCAACAAAGTTTGCAAAAATACGCTATCTTTGCCGACATGATTAAAAGCAAATACACCCAAAGAGCGCCGAAGAGTGCCGATGTCCATCTGGATTTCGGCGACAAAGTTCGGGCTAAGAAGAACTTAGGTCAACACTTCCTTACCGACCTCTCGATCGCCGAGCGGATAGCCGACACCGTGAAGGAATATTGCCAGGGCGAGCAGGCTATTCCCTGTCTCGAAATAGGTCCCGGCATGGGTGTGCTGACCCAGTTCCTCATCGAGAAAGGCTACAACCTGAAGGTGGTCGAACTGGATGGCGAATCGGTCTCGTACCTCCGTCTGCACTACCCCGCCACGTTGGAGCACCGCATCATCGAAGCCGACTTCCTGAAGTTGGACCTCGCATCGGACGACGTCTTTGGCAAGCAACCTTTCTGCCTAATTGGCAACTATCCATACAACATATCCAGCCAGATTTTCTTCAAGGTCATCGACTATCGCGACCAGATTCCCTGCTGTAGCGGCATGATACAGAAGGAGGTAGCCGAGCGCATGGCCGCCAAACCCGGGTCGAAGGCCTATGGCATTCTGTCCGTCCTGGTGCAGGTGTGGTACGACATCGAATACTGTTTCACCGTAGGCAACCACGTCTTCAATCCGCCCCCGAAGGTGCAGAGTGCCGTCATCCGCATGGTGCGCAACGATGTGAAGCAACTGCCTTGCGAGGAGAAAGACCTCCGCACGCTGGTAAAAAGCGCTTTCGGCATGCGCCGCAAGACGCTCCGCAACTGCCTCCGCACCTTGATTCACTCTTGGCAACCTGAACAGGCCGACGCCATCCTTGCCGAACCCTTCTTCGACAAACGTGCCGAACAGGTGAGCGTACAGGAGTTTATTGAATTGACGGTCCGTCTTCGTGCTTCTGCACGAAGCGGAGAGAGTAGAGAGTAATGGGTAAAGAGTAAAGTAGTTTGCTCTAAAGGACAAAAATATATATCTCGCAGAGTGTAAATGAGTGAAATGGAGTTTTTACAACTATATCATACTTTCTCTTTTACACTCTGCGAGAGATAAAAAAAAGAGTAATGAGTAAAGGGAAAAGAGTAAAGTAGTTTGAGCCCTCCTTTCCACTCTTTTACACTCTGCGAGAGGTAAAGTGCTATCGTCCTTGTCACTTCTTTGTCACTCCCTTGTCAATTCCTTTTCACTCCTCTTATGAGTAATGGGTAGAGTAGTTTGAACCCTCCATTCCACTCTTTTACACTCTGCGAGAGAATATACAAAGCTGCAAGTGCTATCGTCCTTGTCTCTTCTTTGTCACTCCCCTGTCAATTCCTTTTCACTTCCCGTATGAGTAATGAATAGAGTAGTTTGAACCCTCCTTTCCACTCTTTTACACTCTGCGAGAGGTAAAGTGCTATCGTCCTTGTCACTTCTTTGTCACTCCCCTGTCAATTCCTTTTCACTTCCTTTAAAATTTCTCCCCTTTAAAAACTTGTGATTGACCAACTAACCATAGAGAAAGTTCGTGACACCGCACAGATTGTAGATGTGGTGTCGGAGTTCGTGTCGCTCAAGCGGCGCGGACAGAACTACGTCGGCCTCTGTCCCTTCCATTCGGACAAGAACCCATCGTTCTATGTCTCACCCTCGAAGAATATCTGTAAGTGCTTCTCGTGCGGCGAGGGTGGCGACACCGTCCAGTTCATCATGAAGCATGAACAAATCGGTTATCTGGAGGCCATCCGTTGGTTGGCCAAACGCTACAACATCGAGATTCAGGAGCGCGAGATGTCGGCCGAAGAGAAAGCCGCACAGAATGCCCGCGAAGGGATGTTGCGCCTCAACGAGTTCGCCATGAAGACGTTCGAGGAGGACCTCTACAACAACCAAGAGGGCAAGAACATCGGCCTCTCCTACTTCTACGAACGTGGTTTGCAAGACGAAACCATTCACCGCTTCCACCTGGGTTATGCCTTGGAGAACAAGTATGACTTCGCCCTCCGCGCCTTGAAGGAGGGACACGAACGTGGTTTGCTGCTCGACCCCACAGAGAAGAACGAGAAGGGCTTGGGTCTCTGCTTTGCCGACAACGACAAAGAAACCCCTGTCTGCCGATTCCATGGCCGCGTCATCTTCCCCTATTTCTCGTTGGCCGGCAAACCTATCGCCTTCGGCGGCCGCATCCTGCAACGCGTCGACCATGCCTTCAAGAAATACGTCAACTCGCCCGAGTCGGAAATCTACCACAAGAGCAACGTCCTGTACGGCATCTTCCAGGCCAAACAGGAGATAGCCAAGCAGAACAAATGCTTCATCGTGGAGGGCAACGTCGATGTACTGAGCATGTCACAGGCAGGGTTCCGCAACGTAGTCGCCTCGGCAGGCACCGCCTTGACCTCCAACCAGATACACCTCATCAAGCGATTCACGAACAACGTCACCTTGATGTTCGATGGCGACGATGCCGGCATACGCGCCTCGCTCAAGAGCATCGACCTGTTGCTCCTGGAGGGCATGAAAGTAAAGTTGTTGCTCTTCCCCGATGGCGACGACCCCGATAGTTTCTGCCGCAAGCACACCACCGAAGAACTCACACAGTTCTTTGCCGCACACGAGCAGGATTTCATCTCGTACAAGACGCAGATGATGATACGCGAAGCAGGAGGCAATCCCGACCCTCAGCGGTATTCGGAGATTGCCCAGAGCATCGTGCAGAGCATCTCGCTCATCGAAGACCCAATCATGTCGTCGCTCTACATCCGCGAGACGGCGCAAACGCTCAATACCTCCGAACCCGCCTTGCAACAGGCCCTGTTGGCACAACGACGCACCAACTATGCCGCCGAACTCCGTCGCATGGAGATTGAGCAACGACGCTTGGAGGCACAAGCCGAAAGAGAGGCGGAAGCACAAGCCGCGTTGGCCCAAGAGGAGGTCAACCCTGCCCCAACGTCCGAAACACCTGCCACCGAGGCACAAGCTCCTGCCCACGCACCCGTGGAGACACCTCAACAGAAGGCTACTCCTGCCCCGACGGATGGCTACGTGCCACGCATGACCGACATCTTCGAGAGAAACATCCTCCGATACATCGTCCGCTACGGTGGCGAAAGTTTTGACGTAACGTTGTACAACGAGAAAGGCGAACCCGTCATACAGACCTGGCGCGTCATCGACTTCATCGGCTCGGACCTTCATGCCGACGGCATCGAGTTCCACCACCCCCTCTATGCCAAGATGTTGCAACTGGCCTACGACGCCTCGGACAACCCCGATGTGGAGTTCAACAGCATCCGTTTCTTCACGGGCTATCCCGACCCCGTCATCAGCCGCCTGGCGCTCGACCTCACCACAGGCCGCATCATCACCAATGTGGTCAACGAGGAGAACCTATCGATGGCCATCCCTCGCGCCCTGTTGGAACTCAAGGAGTGCATGATGCGCATAGAGATTGCCGACCTCAATGCCCAACTGCGCAACCGTCCCGACAACTATGCCGAGATCTTCCAGCGCCTCATGGAGTGCAACGAAATCAAGAAACAGTTGGACAAGGACTTGGGCGAAAGAATTGTAACGGGATAAGAATGAAAAGTGAAAGTTGAAATTGAGAATACCTATGAAGTGGACCGTTTTGACCGATAACCGAACGACAGACGACCATCTCATCACGGAGCATGGTCTCTCTATCTTACTGGAAACCAAACGTCACCGCATCCTGCTGGACACAGGAGCGAGTGACGTTTTTCTGCGCAATGCCGAGACCCTGGGCGTGGATCTGCGGAGCGTTGACTATCTGTTTCTCTCTCACGGGCATAGCGACCATACGGGAGGTCTCGCTCACTTTCTGAACGTCAACCATCGGGCACAAGTCATCGTTGCGCAAGATGCCGTCGGAGGGCAGTATTTCTCCCGCCGAAAAGGGTTGCACAGCATCTCTGCCCCCTGGCCGGAAGCACTTCGGTCGAGGGCCATCTTCGTCAACGAATCGTGTACCCTGGATGGCGACCTGCATATCCTTGCCCACATCCCACAACGCTTTCCTTTGCCACAAGCCAACTGCCACCTGTTCGTACAAGATGCGGACGGCAACTACGTACCCGACGACTTCCGCCACGAGTTGGCCCTCTATACCGAAGGAGTGCTCTTCACGGGATGCGCACATAGCGGCATCGAGAATATCCTCGCCGCCTGTCCGTGGGAAGTGAACATAGCCGTAGGAGGTCTTCATTGTCTGGACGACCACGAGTCGGAAGAAGAACTCAACCTCCTCGCCCATCGCCTGAAGAACAACTATCCCCATACCCACATCTACACCAGCCATTGCACCGGAGATAAGGTCTTCGCCATCCTCCAACGCGAAATGGGAGAACTTTTGCAGCCCTTTGCTTGCGGGACAGAGGTCAGAGTGTGAATCTGTTTTCCTCCCCTTCTCCATCACCATCTTCTCCTAATCCTCAACTCCTAATCATCTCTCCTAACCATCTTCTTTTTATCCCCTTCTCCTCACCCTCTCCTCCTCTTGCCTTCCTCTTGCCCCATGACCGACCTTCTGCCTTTTTCCTCCCTTTTAAAGGTAGCAAGAAGGCAGAAACAAAGCGGAAGCGCAGCCGAAGTTCCGCCTCAGCAAGAAAGGATCAGAATTTGATTATTTGATAAAACTATATGACTATCGACACGACAAATATGTGCTCGCACCTTCAGAAGAAGTTGTTCGATGCCGAAGGAGTGTACTACCCCATCTGGCAAGCCTTGCAGCAGGATGCGGAATTGACGGGGGTGGTGCGCAACCGACAACTGCACATCTACCGAAACGGCAAGAAGGTGCTTGTCCTGGCCGGCAAAGCGCAACCGAAAGTGATTCGCGATGACAAACTGAATGAGTTATTGAGCGTATGACACCTCCCGACATCGACCAATCGACACGAGAAGAACGCCTGGCCTACGTGCGCAAGGCGTGGCAATGTATGCACAACTGCGAGTTGTGCGGCAAGTGTCATGTCCTGAAAGGTCGGAATGCGGAGACCCTCTACGCTGAATACATCGAGGGCAGGAAACCGTATCGTGATGTCACTTTGGAAATAAGGAAATGAAACAACAGCAAGAACTTAAACTGAGGATGTTGCCGGACGTCTATTACGTTTGGTGCGGCGGTTCGTGTGACTACGGACATACGGAACGATGCAGCGGTGGTGCATACATCATGCAGAAGGACGAAGAGATTGTCGAAACATACACGCTCTCGGAGGAGCATACGACGGAGTTCCGCATGATTCTATCGGTCATGATTCACGCCCTGGAGGTCCTTCCAGCAGGGTCGGACATCGTCTTCCTGACCAATGCCTCCTACATTCAGCAGAACTTCGACAAGATGCCGACCGACAAGTCCGCCAACGCCGACCTCATCTCACGATGTATCGCCCTGAAAGAAAAGCACCACTCCCTATCGGTCAAAATTGTCCCCTTCCACAAATATCCCCTTCTGCCCCAGACGCACGAAATGGCTCGTGAGGCGATGAAAAAGAGGAGGGGGTAATGAATGAAGGAATAGAAAAATGGGACAAATAACTGCGATTAGTTAAGGTTAACTCATGCTATAACTATTATATCAACATGGATACGACAAAAGTAACTGACAAAGAAGAGTCTGAATATTGGCAAGACGAATACGGAGTGAAATATAGCGTTGACCACAAACGACTGCTGGGAAGCGAAGAAGAATTGACCACTTACGTTATTCCTAAAGGAACGGAGGTGATATGTGACTTTGCATTCTATTGTGAATCCTTGAAATCAATCGTCATTCCAGACACCGTGACACACATCGGTGACCAAGCATTTCACAGTTGTCACTCTCTGCGAACCATAGTCATACCAGCATCTGTAAGGCACATAGGTAGAAGTGTATTTGATTGTGGCATGCATATTGACTGCCGCAAAAACAAGTACTTTGCCTTTGTCAATCATACCATGTACTCAACAGATAAGACCGAACTTATAGCATATCTCGGCAAAGACGAAAACGTCAACATTCCAAACTCTGTAACACACATTGCAGACGACGCATTCTATGAGTGCAAAACGCTAAAAAAGATAGTCATTCCAGATTCGGTGACGACTATTGGTGAAAATGCATTTTCCTACTGTGAGGCGTTGCAAGCAATCAACCTTCCAGTTCGCATTACCCATATAAGGAAATGGGCGTTTGACGGGTGCTCGTCGCTCAAGGCTATCACACTTCCAGATTCCATAAAGCGCATAGAAGACGGAGCGTTTGATTTCTGTGAATCGTTGCAATCCGTCAACATTCCAAAGTCTGTAACTCACATAGGATGCAATCCATTCGTTGAATGTGATGCGCTCAACGACGTGAGATGCGAGTCGAAACACTTCTGTGTTCAAGATGAAGCACTCTACACAGCCGACATGTCACGACTCATTTCATACTTCGGCACCAAAGACACATTCATCATTCCAGACACGGTGACCCACATCGGAAAAAGGGCCTTCTGTTCATGCAAATCGCTGCACTACGTCATCCTTCCGAACTCCGTGACGCATATTGAAGACGAGGCTTTTGACGGCTGTAATATAGAGTCTATTGAACTACCAAACTCGCTCATACATATTGGAGACCGAGCTTTTGCCTGCACTCCGTTGACAGGGGAACTGATTATACCTAACTGCGTCAAGCACATCGGCAAATTGGCATTCAACCATAGCGACTATTCGCACATCATCCTGCCTGACTCTGTCACCTATCTTGGAGAGGAAACCTTCAGCGAATGCGAATCGCTACAAGAAATCAGCATTCCAGGTTCCATCGCTCGTATTCCAAAAGACGCTTTCTGGGCATGCCATGGCTTGAAAAAAGTTGTCTTGCAAGAAGGAGTAAAACATATCGGCGGTTATGCTTTCGCTTTTTGCAGAGACTTGGAAGAGGTTATCATACCAAGTTCCGTTACGAAAATTGGCTGGTGTGCATTCAAAGGCTGCGATTCCTTGCACACAATCATTTTGCCGAAAGGAAAAAAGGAACCCTTCGCCAAACAACTATCACATTACAAAGACAAAATCAAGGATGTATAATATACCGACTATTGCAGTCTTTAGGCACACGAAAGAATAAAAATCAAATAAAGCTCACATCCAAGATTAGTTGTGAGGGTGGGTTGAGAGTAAAGGCCATGAGAGAGAAAGTGAGCATGAACGCAAGGCTATGCGGGTGAATGTGAGGAGGTTGGCTAGGAGGAATGGATAGGAAGCGTTCCAATTGTTCCAGTTGTTCCAATTATTTTTGAAGGGGTGCACGCCCCCTATATATACTATATAACTAATTAATATATAAATAGTTATAATAGAAAAACTAAGAAATGCCTACCCTCGAAAAAAACTGGAACAATTGGAACAACTGGAACGGAGGCGAGTGCAAATATTAAATAATAAATATTAAATTTTTGGTTATCAATGAAATACGATTTTGCAAAAGCCTTGGAGAAGAAGATACTAACGCTGGGAAATGGGACAGAATGGATAAAACTTCTCCTCTCTAAGGCATCAAAAGACAGGCTGGAATAGGGTGTTTGGATGTTTTTCCCTCTATTTGGCAATTCTATGAGTGGTGGGGAATTCCTACATCACGAACTCAAATGGAAGGAGGTGTGCGCCCGAATGGTCAAACTGGTGGCCAATAGTGGCGGTAACAAGGGGAAATTGGAGAGACTGGGGAAGGCCATCTGCCACAGCTTCCGACAGCACGACGTCTGGGCGAACCGCAACAAAATGGGGCGAAAAATGTCCTCGCAGCGCACGTAACGTATCGTAACGTCCGAGCATGAGGGAAGAATGATTTATTTTTGCAGCGTGATTCTTGAAGCCAGGCGCCTTAAAGGATGATAATAACTACATAATAGAGTGAAAAAGGAAGTAAGGGCTTGGAAGGGGAGTAAAAAGGGAGTAAAAGAGGAGTAAAAGGGACGATGGAAAAGGAGGTGACGAGATTGACGAAAGGCGACGGACAGAGCCAAGGCGAAACCTTGGCTTACGGTGGAAAAGCAATGGCGAACGGAACGATGGTAACAAAGAACTAAGGACTAATTACTAATTACGGATTACTAATTACAGATTACTGATTACTGATTACTAATTACGGAAAGGGCGAAAAAGGAAAGCCGCCCCACAGGATGTGAGACGGCTTTCGTTAGTGATGAGTCGGAGAGAAAGGAGACGAGCTCCTCCCCTACGACGGGAATCAATCGAAGAAACCGGGCTGCTTGTACTCGATGCCGAGTTCGCGGTCAACGGTCGCCATGATGCCTTGAACCTGACCCATGGCGAACATACGGCCAAGGAGGGTGTAGCCTGAGTTGTGACCATGAGCCGACTCGTCGAAGATGCCACCAGGCTGGTCGGTGAAGGTCATGCCATGGTCAACGCGCATAGGCAGGCGACGGCCGCTGTTGCACTTGCCCTCCTGCTCGGCCTTCTCGAAGATACGGCAAAGCTCGATGAGGTCGCCACGTCCGCCCAAGTGCGATGCCTCGGTGAAGTTACCGTTGGGGAAGATGTGGCAGGAACGGAGATGTACGAAGTGAGTGCGGTCGGCAAACTGACGAGCCATAGCCACGACATCGTTGTGTTCGCCAGCCGAGAAGGAACCGGCGCAGAAGGTGAGGCCGTTGTGCTTGTTGGGCACCGCATCGAGGAACCACTTCACATCCTCAACGTTGCCCACAATGCGTGGTAGGCCGAAGACAGGATAAGGTGGGTCATCCGGGTGTACGCACATGTTGATGTCGTACTCGTCGCAGATAGGCATGATGGCCTCCAACCAGGTCTTCATGTTATCCTGAAGCTTCGCCTTGTCGATGTCCTTATAGAGAGCGAGCAGGTCGCGGAATTTCTGAACAGGGGCCGAATCGCCTTCGCTGAAGTTGCCCGACACAAATCCTTGGGTCTTGATGATGATGTTCTCTACCATGGCATGGTCGAACTCAGGAGTGGCCTTCGCCTTAATCTCGTCAGCCTCAGCTACGAGGTCGCGACCCCACTTGTGCACCTTGGAGAACTCTGCCCAATCGGCACGTGCTGCTTCACGCTTGAGGATGTAGATGTCGAAGTAAGCAAACTCGCCCCAGTTCATATAGAGGTTGGTCGAGCCATTTGGGTTCTTGTGCAAGAGGTCGGTACGTGCCCAGTCGAGCACAGGCATGAAGTTGTAGCAGATGCACTTGATGCCCTCCTTGCCAAGGTTGCGGAGCGACTCCTTATAGACCTCAATCTGATGGTCACGGTCAGGACCGCCGTACTTGATGGTCTCAACAACTGGCAACGACTCGACGACACTCCATTTCATGCCGTACGACTCGATGTAGGTCTTGAGTTCATGAATCTTCTCCTGAGTCCATACTTCGCCCAGGGGTACGTCGTGCAGAGCAGTAACGATGCCCTCCACGCCTATTTGTTTGAGTTGGGCAAGAGTAATCTTATCTTTCTTGCCGAACCAACGCCATGTTCTTTCCATTTTCTAAAAAGGGTATTTAAGGGGAGTAAAAAGGAAGTGAAAGAGAAGTGAAAGGGACGATACTACTGAGGGACTCAGAGTCGTCGCTGGGTAGATGGACTAGACTGTCTAGACGTCCTAGATTTTCTAGAAGGCCTAGGAAAGACCAACTCTTTCACTGGCTTTACTCGCGATGATTATTTGTATTTATTAAAGCCCCCTCCCTTATAGGGAGGGTCGGGGAGAGTCCTCCTTATCTTGCTGCCACATATTTATGCAGCGTTGCGCGGACGGCACCCTTGCCGGCATAGAGTTCCTTGACCATGCCCTCGATCTGCTCACCGAGGCCAGCCTCGTAGAGGTTGACGCCGAAGATGTCGGCACGCGAGAAGAGTTGCTTGAGAGGGCTCCAGTCTTGGTCGGGCTTGCCGATGGCGAGAGGAGCAACGATGGCCTGCAACTCCTCGAGCTTAGGATCGCTGGATGGAGTGAATGGCTGGAGGTCATCGTCCAATGCCTTGAGGAAGCGAGCGTAACCAGCCAACGTCAATGGGATGAGCACGAGGTTCGACTTGTCGAGGCCACGCGCCACATACTTCTTGATGGTCTCGCCGAAGCGGATAGGGAGCTTCTGAGACGTATCGGTCGAGATACGCTGAGGAGCGTCGGGCATGAATGGGTTAGGCAAGCGTTTGTTGATGACAGCACCGATGAACTCATAAGGATTGAGCACGCCTGGGTCGGTCACAACCGGCATAGCCTCCATATAGCCAATCTTCTGGATGAATGGACGCAGGTCGGGGTCGGCCATCTCGGCAGAGATCAAGGTGTAGCCCAACATCACGCCGTAGATAGACATAGCGGTGTGGAGTGGGTTGAGGCAGGTGGTGACCTTCATGGTCTCGACCTTATCGACCGTCTCGCGGGTGGTATAGAGTGTGCCGCCCAGCTCGAGAGGTGGACGACCGTTGGTGTAGTTGTCCTCGATGACGAGATATTGCACCTCCTCGGCGTTGACGAATGGAGCGGTAAAGGTGTGCTTCTCGGTCTCCATGAAGTTGTTGTCCTCAAAGCCGTCTGCGGCCAACATCTCCTGCACCTTGACGTGTGGACGTGGAGTAATCTTGTCAATCATTGACCATGGGAAGGTGACCTTCTTCTCGTTCTGGAGATAAGCGAGGAAGCCCTTCTCGACGAGGCCGTCAGCCACCCACTTCTCGGCATAGGCAAAGACACCCGCCTTGACCTTGTCGCCATTGTGCGAGCAGTTGTCCATGCTCTGGACGGTGAGAGGCAACTCGCCAGCCTTGTAGCGCTCCAAGAGGAGGGCACAGACCTTGCCCATGGCAAGCACCGGATTGAGGCCACGCTCCAAGTCGGCAGGAGCCACGCTGTAGCCCTTCTCGGTGATGGTGAAGGTAATCATTTGCAACGAAGGGTTGCGGAAAATCTCGACCAGACGAGCCCAATCGTCGGCAAACTGCTTGTCGGCCTTGAGGCTCTCGGTGACGGAGGCGATGACCTTCTTCTCGATGGTGCCCGATGACTGGAGACTCACCAGAAGCGAGAGGTTGTTATAAGGGCGATAAGCCTTGTCGATAATCTCGTAGTCGAAGCTCTCGGCCACGATGACACCTCGGTCATACTTGCCCGTATTGAGAGCATCGTTGAGGATAGCGGCTGGGAAAGCGCGGAAGATGTTGCCGGCACCGAAGTGTACCCATGTTGGGTTGTCGTGCGTCTTCTTGGCTACAGCTGCGATATCGAACTTGGGCAATTCATAGCCCTTGGCTTCCCACTCAGCGGCCTTGAAGCCTGGGGAAAGAATATCGTTAAGTTTCATATATGTTTTATTTAATAAAAAAGTTCAAAAAAGAGACCCCCTCCCGACCTCCCCGAGGGGAGAAAAATATCCTTCGGGACATGGAGTAATGACAATAAACCTACCATTTCTCCCGTGCAAAATATTGTCGTGCGGGACAATTCCTCCCCCCTCGGGGGAGCTAGAGGGGGGTCTAAAGCGAAGGCAAGCTCATGCCATATATCTTGCGATACAGGTCGAGGGCATAAACGTCGGTCATGCCGGAGATGTAGTCCAGGACGGCCATGATGCGCGATGAGAGAGTAACCGAGCATGTTCATGACCGCATCCAGGAAACGGTCAAGCAAGACAGAGATGATTTGGTGACCAGCAATCTCGATCTCGACCACCTGGTGAGCATTATAGATACGATGGAATGCCACCTCGCTGCAATGTTTGTAGGCCGCACGCGGAACCTCGCTGATATAGTCGATGAGTGAACCCGTGAAGGTACCACCGAGAATCTCTTCCTCGTGCTGGTTGAAAACCTCGCTGCACTCATAGACCAAAGTGCCGATGACGCGGCTGCGGAGATAGGCTACCTTCTCATTGTCATCGTCCAAGTGAGTCAGGCCACGTTCCACCTTGCCACGCATGTCGCCCGAGAAGAAAGGCAAGAGCAGGTCGTAGGTCTCCTGCGGCGTAAGGAGTTTGAGGTGGTGCGCATCCTCGATGTCCATGATCTGGTAGCAGATATCGTCGGCCGCCTCGACCAGATAGACCAAGGGGTGACGGCAGAAACGCTTCTGCTCTTGGTCCAAAGGGAGCATACCCAAGTGCTCGACCACGCGATGGAAGGACTCCTCCTCGGGGGCAAAGAAACCAAACTTCGGCTTTTGCTCAATCTGGAGCGACGAGTACGGGTACTTGATGATAGACGCCAAGGTCGAATAGGTCAAAGCGAAACCACCAGCGCGTCGGCCCAAGAACTGATGACTCAGGAGGCGGAAGGCGTTGGCATTACCATCATAGTGCGTGATGTCGGCCCAAGCCTGGGGGTCAATCTTTGCCTGGAAATCCTTGCCGTGACCGTCGCAGAAGTAGGAGATGATGGCTCGCTCGCCACTATGGCCAAAAGGGGGATTGCCCATGTCGTGCGCCAGACATGCCGTTGCCACGATGTCGTCCAGACTCTGGAGTTTGTGAATCCACTCCTCGCCCGCATACTTCTCGGTCAGGAAAGCGGCGGCGTTGTTGGCCAACGAACGGCCCACACAACTGACCTCCAAGCTGTGCGTCAAGCGATTGTGCACAAAGACGCTGCCTGGCAGAGGAAAGACCTGCGTCTTGTTCTGCAAGCGGCGAAAGGGGGGAGAAAATATCAAGCGGTCGTAATCGCGCTGAAACTCATTGCGCGTGTGCTGCGCCTGGGGCAGAGTTTCCTGTCCAAAACGTAACGTTGAGAGCAATTGGTCCCACAGCATCATATCTCTATCTTTTTTATTCAAGGTTTGCAAGGAGAGCACTTGATTGGGAGTTAACAGACAAACGAAACAGGTGTCTCGTACCCAAACTTCCCTTCAAGGCTTTGGCTCAACCTGGCAAAAGGTTAGTTCTTTATAGTCAACGAAAGACAACTTTCGTAAGGTGCCTTATTTATTAGCGCGGCAAAGATACTCTTTTTTTGTCCTATTCCCAAATATTTGGCGCAAGAAATGGGTATCGTTTCTGCAAATGTATCATTTCTTACCTATATTTGCAACAAATTTGCAATAGTTCCTAATCTCGCACAAATCGCATTTGGGGTTTCGGGCGGTGCAGACATATCGGCCATGCAGGATGAGCCAATGGTGCGCAAGGGGTATCAGATGGGCGGGAATATTCTTGGTCAAGGTCTTTTCGGTCTCCAACGGCGTGCGGCTGTTGTTGGTCAATCCCAAGCGGTTGGCCACTCGGAAGACGTGCGTATCGACCGCCATGGTGGGTTTGTTGTAGATGACCGACGAGATGACATTGGCCGTCTTGCGACCCACTCCAGGCAGACTCAACAGGGCATCATAATCCTCGGGCACCTCTCCCCCATAGTCGTTGACCAAACGTTGAGCCATGCCGACCAAATGTTGCGCCTTGTTGTGGGGATAAGAGATACTCTTGATGTACTCAAAGACCTCGTCGGGCGTCTGCTCGGCCATCTTCTGCGCCGTCGGGAAGGCACGCAACAAGTCGGGCGTCACCATGTTGACGCGCTTGTCGGTACATTGGGCAGAGAGTATCACCGCCACCAGCAGTTCGAAGGGATTGTGATATACCAACTCCGTCTGGGCATTGGGATTGTGCTCCTGGAAGTAGGCAAGGATAGCGGAGTAACGGGAGGAGGTTGTCATGAGGGAGGTTGTGAGTTATAAGGTTATGAGGTTGTAAGGTCTTAAGGTTGTGAGGTATTATAGATGCAAATATCGAACTTACTGAGGGCCTTAAAACCTTACCAGCAAAGCGACCTCAAAACCTCAAAACCTTAGATTACTATCTCTCGATTGCCATGCGGCGGACGCGACCATCGACAAACTCGACGAGACGGCGGTCGGCATAATGCCAACGCTCCAGCATACCGCCCTTGGTATTGTAGTGCTCAAAACGTTGCGGTTTGCCCAACGAAAGGCGCACCTCCTCCAACGTCATATCTATTCGCACCTGGTTGTTTTGAATCAACTTCCACACCGCGGGGGTGATGTTGGGATACTTGAGGTAAGGGTCGGACACCGAGAAATAACGTTCGATAGGCGTCGAGGTCGAAGTCTCGCGACTGTTGGGCAAAGAGGTATAGACAAATGCCTGCTTGCCTTGGGGATGGGTGAAGCAGATGCGCAAAGGCGAGAGTTCGTTGCCCACCACCACCGAGTCGATACGAACAGGCACGAACTTGGACAACGGGAGGCTATCAGACGAGAACAGGCGTTCGTCGTTGATGCACAAGTAGAAGTCCTTACCCTTCAGGCGTTTGTCGCACTCCTTGATAGGCGCCAAGGCACAAAGGGAAGGCACGGCAGGATGATAGGCGGTGTCGTTGGCCTGACTCATCAACCGCCCCGTAGCGAACCGATACATTCGTCCCTGCGGACTCTTGAACTGGAGTTGCATACATTGCTGCCCCATCCAATCCTCCTCACTCAGGATGCCGTCGAAGGTCCAGATGGTATTCTCGAAACGCAACGTATCGTACGCTGGGTCAGGCACACGCGGTTGGAGCGAGGCATTGAGCGTGGGCGACAGATAGAGGAACTCCATGCCCTGATACCATAGACAAGGAGCCTCCAACCCGACACCCGAGAGGATGGTCTGCAAGGTCTCGACGGGTTCGTTTTTCTTGTTGCGACGCGCCATTGCCGACATCGGAAGAACCAGTAGGAGGAGCAACAGAAGCGCCTTGCGGCACAACAGAAGCAAAGGTCCGACACCCACTTGCGTAGTCCCGAAAAGGTAGTTGTCGCCCCCATCGCGGAGGCCGAGTTTCTTGCGCAACGCATCGGCCGAAAGCGGGAAATTGCGTACCGAGATATTGGCTTGCGACAGACGTGACTTAATGGTTTTCAGTATCTTATTGGAAAAAGGCATCATTTCTTCGACTTGAAATATTCGACCAGGGAAGTCGGCCACCTTGCTCGACGAAGCATATAGATGACTGTTGACCTCCAGTTTCTTCACTCCATAGCGGGCACAAGGCAATCGGAATGCCCCAGCCTTGAGCAACGTTACGTCGGGTTCGTACAACCACGACAAACGAGGTGCCCCTTCACCCGACTCTGCCAGCTGCACCTCGCTCTGAGGTTCTTCGCCCCACAGGAAGTCGAAGTGCACCTCGTCGCTTGTGCGGAAGTCAACGCAATGAATGACAGGACCTTGGGATGATGTCGGAGACTCCTCGCCTTGACCCGGCAGGACCAACAGGAGCTCCTTGCACTCGTTCCTGACGGCCACCACATGCACCTCCGTGACCTGAGGTAACTGGGCAATGAGTCGGCTCACATCCGCCATCGGCGACACCTTGATAACCAGTCGTTTGCAATGGCTACGCAACATCGGGCAGAGCGCTACCACATCGGGTTCGCAATCGGCCAGGTCATAGACACGGCTACCATCCTTGGCACGACGGGCGGGGTCAAGATAGAGCGTATCCACGTCAGGCACAACGAGTTGGAGAGAATCGCCCTCGCGCACCTCGATATTGTCGGCTCCCAACTGCTGGAAGTTGTATCGGGCCGCCTCACACAAAGCCGGTTGGCGCTCCACGTAGATGGCACGACGCAAACCGCGACTCATATAGTAACAATCCACTCCCATGCCACCCGTCAGGTCGCACAACGTCTCGCCCACCACCAAGGCTCGCTTGTAACGGGCCGTCTGTTCCGAACTGCATTGCTCGGCAGGCACCCGTCCACCAAAGACCAAGGGGGTCGGACAAGACAACCACTCCGGCAACTTGTTGCGGAGTTGACGACGTGCCTCCAATTGCTCCACCGCCCAAAGCACATCGATGCCTGGATAACGGGCGGCCGAGAGGAGCAAACGAGACGGGTCATCGTCGGCATGTTCGCTCAAAAAAGAGCACATTTCGGAAGATAATTGTATCATTTCTTGTAAAAATTCGCACAAAAATAACGTTTTTTCTTATAATTAGACACACATTTCAGGAAAAAAGATTAATTTCGCACCGCGAAAAAGATTGCAGATTAAGAAACTGCCCCTTAACCGCGAAAAAAATGATCGAGTTCTGGAAGTGCGAATCGGGCTTTAAGAAGCTCTCGGAATGGCAAAGTGACTGCTGGATTCAGGTGACCGCTCCTACCAATCAGGAGTTGGCGGAACTTGAGTCCCGTTATGATGCGCCTATGGACTTCATCCAGGACGTAGAGGATGCAGAAGAACGTCCTCGTACCGAGAGTGAAGGCGGTTGGCTGATGACGTTGCTCCGCGTGCCCAACAAGGAGGTGAACGAGGACGGCGACTCCATCTACAGCACCGTGCCAATGGCCATTCTGATTCACGGCGACGTCTTCATCTCCGTTTGCTACTACCGCAACGAGATGATTTCCGACTTCATCCGTTGGACCAATCGCAAGATGATTGAGGAGCGCGAGCGTTACGACCTCATGTTGTCGTTGTTCCTCTCCAGTTCGGTATGGTACCTCAAGTACCTCAAGCAGATGAACGTCATGATGAAGGCGGCCGAAGAGGCGTTGGAAGACTCCATGGACAATGACCGACTCCAGCAGATGATGCGCATCGAGAAGTTCCTCGTCTATTTCATCACCTCCCTGCGAGGCAACGAAGTGGTTATGGTACGCCTCAAGAAGCACCTGCGCCACCTCCCCTTCGACGAAGACCTTCTGGACGATGTTGAAGTCGAGTTGCAACAGGCCTACACCACCGCCAATATCTACAGCGAAGTGTTGGAACGCCAGCGTAGCTCCTACTCCAGCATCATCAGCAACAACCTTAATGCCATCATGAAGCGACTCACCACCATCACCATCATCCTGATGATTCCAGCCGCTATCTCTGGTTTCTTCGGCATGAACGTGCCCAACGGCATGGAGAATTGGTGGCCCGCCTTCATCTGCATCGTCATTTTCACCCTCGTGCTGATTATT
>CACYQQ010000073.1 GCA_902776605.1 uncultured Bacteroidales bacterium
CTGCTTGTCGGTACGGTAGTAGATGTTGCTCTGACGGTTTGCCTTACCAGACATAGTTGCGATAGTTGCGTTAGGATTGATTCTTGCCATAATTGTAAAATGTTTTAATGATGAATACTTAATAGTTATTTTGCAAGTTCACGCCGTTCCTGGGTCGCTTCTCTATAAGGTCTTTCCGGGAAGAATGTAGAGAAGCGAGCACATGCTTCAACCTTCAGACCTTACAACCTCAGAACTTTCCGACTCAAGTCCCCCACTCGGAAGACTCGCTGTCTTGCTGAATTGCGGTGCAAAGGTACGCCCCTTTTTCCATCCCTCCAAACTTTTGACTGCTATACTTTTTGCTATACTTTGCTATGGCATACTGATTATCAATGGCTTACGCCATCACAGAGAGCACAGAGAAGACAGAGGACACAGAGATTCGCCCCCAAACAGGCATTTTCTACCCCAAAAAACACAAAAAAACCGCATTTCTGCGGTCTTTTTTAATCACTGCTATAGTAATTGCTATAGCATACTGAAAATGAAACCATTAAGGTGTTTTAATGTATCTATATAGTACAATAACCAAGCCTTTTCCTCTATTAGAAAGCCCTTCAACAAATAACCAATATCCAACCATTGGTGAAGATAATTGACTTAGTTTCAGAATGCACTATCAAACCACATTATAAATGTATGGTGACAAAAGCAGGCCTAATGTGATTGGATTCTTGATTAATGAGTATTTGCTCCACCTTATCATCTACTATTATCGAATACAAATGTACAGACGGAAAGCCCCATCTAAAATAAGTCCGTTTTAATGGGTGTTTCTTAAGTGTAAAACGGTAATAATTTGGAAGCATTATTACCCGAATGGAAGGAAATAAGGACAATTCAATTCCTAAATTCCGGCCGAGATCCTGTCTATCCATACCAACCTTTGCTGGGCCATAAGAAAAGACGGTATCCCGAATGATTGCATCGGACAACGAAATACTTTTAACCGAATCTTCCTCATACTCAAAACACAAAGAATCTAAAGAAGAATACATCAAAAAATAATAGGGTATATCATAATCATTTGCCTCGGCATGATAGGTGGGAAATTCTTTTTTCATGGTAGCCACTGTCGAAGCGTATCCGTCTCGAATGAAATTCCAGTCACGCAATAACACAAGCGTGTCGTCTTTCATTAAAACCGCCATCTCATTTTTGCCCGAAACCTCACTGAAAGCAGAATCTATCCCTATCGAAATCACTTGATAACAACCAACAAATGGAGGATTCTTCTGGTGGGAAACCAAAGTTGTATTTAGTCCTTTATAATACACCAAAGAATCTACCTCAACAGGTTCTTCTGAACGAGTGCCAGTTCCCATACCTAACGCTTGGGAACTATCACTCAGGACAATCAACAATAAAAAAATATATAAGATCTTCATAGTTTAGTATTTCTTTTCGCCCATATAGTATTACGCCGCAAATATACAAATTTTATTTCTAAATTCCGATAATTTGCAAGTTTTTGGGGTCTCAAATCCGATAATTTGCAGTTGTTGAGCAATATGATAACCAATAGCAAACAAAAAATTATTCGTTGATTCCCCAATAATTATTAAATCGTCTTATCCGATTCTTTTGCCTCCATTTACTTAATAAACTTGCGTCAGGAAATGCAGGTGGCGGACAAGGGGGTGGCGTTACCCGATAAGTTTGAATATACCACTTCGACACCTTGCTGCACTTCTTTGCCGATATTTTCTTCAGTTTCCCCTTCTTCGATATTTTATAATGGTGCACCCTCCCGTCATCGGTCCGCTCATACCATTTCACATAACCGGCAGACGTTCTATATAGATAATTGTCAAATAGAGTATCACGAATCAAAGCAAAATCCTTCACATAATGCTCTGCCACCCCATTTGGCCAAAAATCCTGAAAATCAGTATAAAACAGAGTTGTATCCCCCTCCATACTGCAATACCCCAAATAGAACATTGTGTTGTACTTCCCATCGTGCAACAAAAGGGGACTATTCTCTCTACAATAGACATCTACTGTAGGGAATCCACACTTATTCGAGAAAACGTATGTAAAATATACAGGGCGTGACAAATCACGCTTATTCTTGACATCCAATTCCTTGACTACCCTATTTGTTTCTACAATCGAACGATAACAATCTTCCGATTTTGCCTGGGCAAGGAAAGGTTGTCCCATGACATACATGACCACCCTTACAAAGAAGAACAGAATTATTATTACCCTTTTCATAGTATTATCCTTGACACATAAGGTCATTCTCTGGATTCCAATAAACGAAGTCCCAAAAACAAAATAACCGCCAAGGATGACTCTTTGGCGGTTATATATATATTATAAAATGACGGCTTACAGATTAGCGTTCATCTCTTTCCAGTTCTCAACAGCAGGGATGATGTTGAGAGTGACGAGCTCGTCGCGCATCTTGCAGAGGTGCTCGTAAGAGGCCTGGAGAGCAGCCATTTCCTCGGCAGTACCCTCAGGAGCGGTGAAGTGAACACCGGTCTTATCGATCGTGGTAGGCATGGCCATCATGACCTTCTTGAAGCCACCGCAGTCAACGAAGCAGCCAGCAGGCAAAGTGAATGGTTCGCCACCCATAGCGCCCTCAATCATCTTAACAGCCTGGTATGCAGGGCTCTGGAATGAAGAACGGCCACGCAGCTTGATGATGTTAGAACCACCCTGGATGGTGTTGTGCTTGATCTCCTCCCAACGCTCAGCGCTGAGCTTGAAATCGGCCAATGGCTTGCCATCGATCTTGACCTGCGAAGCGAAGACTGCCATCTGCTCGCCGTGACCACCGTAGGTGTGAGCGCCAGTGACCTTGTCCTGCTGAACGCCGAACTCCATAGCGAGCTGCTGCTGGAGACGGGTAGAGTCGAGAGCGGCCAAAGAGGTGAGCTGGTTAGGCTTCAAACCAGAGTGAATCAAAGCGGTAAGAGCGGTAACGTCAGCAGGGTTGAAGATAACGACCACATGCTTGACGGCAGGGCAGTACTGCTTGATGAAGTCGCCGAACTGAGCAGCGATCTGGCAGTTACCCTTGAGCAGATCCTCACGGGTCATGCCCTCCTTACGAGGAGCGCCGCCAGAAGAGATGATATACTGTGCACCCGTGAAAGCCTCCTTTGGATCAGTTGTCCAGGTGATGTTGGCACCAGGGAAAGCGCAGTGTGCCATCTCGTCAGCCACGCCATGAACGCCTGGCTCGAAGATATCATACAAACAGATATTAGGAGTGAGTCCCAACATAAGGACAGACTGTACCATGTTAGAACCGATCATACCACCGGCACCAACGATGAGAAGTTTCTCTTGAGTTAAGTAATTCATATTTATATGTTTATTTAATGTTTAACGTTTATCGATTAACGTTCAAGGGTTAGGGGTTAACGGTTAGGGGTTAAAGTTTAACGGTTAACGGCACCTTTTCGTTTTCGTTATCGTTTTCGTACGAAGTCCCGTTTTCGTACGAACCTTCGTCACCCCCTTGCCTTATCGAAACGTCGGAAGAAAACCATCTTTACAACCTATCCGTTTTCCGTTTCGTTTCGCGTATGGCAAAGGTAGGAATTTTTCCTAATAATTATTCATTCAGAGACAAATAAAGGGACATTCCAATGCATTATTGCGCTATAAATGACCTTGTTGTAAAACGGGCGTGTCATTTGTCAGCCTGCAAGTTGACGATGACGCGCGAGTTACTTGGGTCGTTGCTGATAATCATCAAGTGGTGGCTCAACTTCTCCACCTGATTCTGCTCCGGGACGTAGGTGATGACCAACGTCGTGCTCTGTCCCGGCTTGATGACGTTGCTCTCCAACTTGGTCTTGAAAACCTCCGGCATATCGTTACCCACTTTACGGATAGTGAGTTTGCTCTTACCCGTATTGCGGATGGTGATGGTCTGCGTCTGGTTCATCTTTGCCCCCGGGCCGAAGGTGACTTGCGTCTTGTCCACTTCAATCTCGCCGGCGTTGTCACGCTGCTTTCGGCTCATCTCGGAGAAGTCCTCCCAGATGTCTGCCATGACCGTGACAACGTTGTTCTTCATCTTGGTCTCCTTACCCTTGACAAAGACCTCGAAAGTCTCTTGGTGCAAGCCCCAGTCCTTCGAGTTGGAGGTCAGGAAAGTGACCAACACCTTGCCCTCCTGCTTGGGCTGGATAATCTCAGGGTGCGACTCCAAACCAATGTTCTTCGACACACCACGGAAAGTGAGCTGGATGGGTTCGTCGCTCTCATTGTAGAACTGTAACGTGCGTGTGCGGTTAGGACGGTTGGGATAGACGTCGAAGAAGTTCATCGACCGTGTCTTGCTCCTCAACCCCGCTCCCATCTGGTTGGCATACGTGTCTTCGGGTGTCGTGGTACTCACCACATTACCCAAGATGGTCACCTGGGTACGCTTCTGCGTGTTGTCGTAGATGGTCACCGTCTTCTGGAACGGACCGGGACGACCCTTGGCATGATACGTCACCTTGACGACACCGCCCTGCCCCGGCCGCAATGGCTGGTGCGGATAATCGGGCACCGTACAACCACAACTGGAGGCCGCCTTCAAGATAAGCAACGGCGCATCGCCTGTATTGGTGAACTCAAACTCCACCGTAGCGTCGCCATCGCTCTCGCTGATGGTGCCAAAGTCGTGCGTGGTCTTGGTGAACGTGATCTGAGCCGTCGCCCAAAGCACGTTCACGAAAGCCGAGAGAAAAAGTATGGAAAGGACTTTTTTCATTACCAAAAAAGCAGACCCCCAACCCCCTGCTTAGGGGGCTTTTGGTAACCTACTGCCCTCCTTTATAGGAAAATCCATTGGCAGCTTTAAGTAACCAAGCCCCCTCCCTATGCAGGGAGGGTTGGGGTGGGTCTTTATTTAATGTTGTTCAAAATCTGTTCCAGCGCAGCATTCAGGCCATCGGCGTTCTTGCCACCAGCCTGAGCGAAGTGAGGCTGACCGCCGCCACCACCTTGGATGAGTTTGGCAGCCTCCTTGACGAGGGCAGCGGCATTGTAACCGGCAGCCTTAGCCTCGTCACCAACGGCAACGGTGAGCATCGGACGACCTTGCCATTGTGTGCCACCCACGAAGATGAGCTTGCTGTTCTCCATACGGAGCTGGAAGGCGATGTTCTTGACCGAATCGGGTTCCAGTTCCGCCTGAACGCGAACCAACTGGAAACCATTGACCGACTCGGCCTTTTCCATCAGTTTCTTCTTCAGTTCGCCTACCTCCTTCTGCTTGAAGTCCTCGACCTGCTTCTTCAGGACAGCATCGTCGGCCAAGGTCTTCTGGATGGTCTGGAGCAAGTTAGGTGCGTTGTTGAAGAGGCCACGGAGGTCACGCAACAGGTCCTGCTGGGCATCGAGCATCTCCTCGACTGCCTGACCCGTGATAGCCTCGATACGGCGGATGCCGGCAGCCACGCTGCTCTCACTCAAGATGCGGATCATGCCGATGCGACCGGTGTTCGCGATGTGGCAACCGCCACACAGCTCGATGCTTGGGCCGAACTTGACGACACGCACCTCATCGCCGTACTTCTCACCGAAGAGGGCGATGGCACCCATCTTCTTGGCCTCGGCGATAGGCATGTTACGATGCTCCTCCAACGGAATAGCCTCGCGCACCATCTTGTTAGCCAAGTGCTCCACCTGACGCAACTCCTCGTCGGTCACCTTCTGGAAGTGGCTGAAGTCAAAGCGCAGGGACTGTGGTGTTACCAACGAACCCTTCTGCTCAACATGCGTGCCCAATACCGAGCGCAGGCAGTAGTCCAGGATGTGGGTAGCGGTATGGTTGCACTGGAGGGCGATACGTGCCTCGGCATCAATCTTCGCTACGACAGGAGCGGTGATGTCGGCTGGCAACTTCTCGACGATGTGGACGGCGAGGTTATTCTCGCGCTTGGTGTCGATGACGTTGATGGTCTCGCCGTTGAAGATGAGCACACCCTTGTCACCTACCTGACCACCCATCTCACCATAGAAAGGCGTCTTGGCCAGGACAATCTGGTACGAAGTCTTGTTCTTCTGCTTGATGCTGCGGTAACGCAGTACCTCGGTCTCGCACTCGAAGAAGTCATAACCGACAAACTCGGTGGTGCCGGCGTGCAACTCGACCCAGTCGCCGTTCTCGACAGCAGCCGCATTGCGGGCACGCTCCTTCTGAGCCTGCATATTGACGTTGAACTGCTCCTCGTCGATGGTCAAGCCGTTCTCGCGAGCAATGAGTTCGGTGAGGTCCAATGGGAAACCGTAGGTGTCGAAGAGGGTGAATGCCTCCTTGCCGTCGATGACCGTCTTGCCGGCAGCCTTGGTCTCGGCCATGATGCCGTCCATACGCTTGATGCCGTTCTCCAACGTACGCAGGAAGCTGTCTTCCTCCTCCTTGATTACCTTGACAATCAGTTCGTTCTGAGCCAACAGTTCGGGGTAAGCCTCACCCATGGTCTCATCGAGGATAGGCAGCAGCTTGTAGAGGAAAGCCTCCTTCTGTCCGAGGTAAGTATAGGCATAACGCACGGCGCGGCGCAAGATACGGCGGATGACGTAACCAGCCTTGGCATTGGATGGCAACTGACCGTCGGTGATGGCGAAGGCGATGGTACGGATATGGTCGGCAATGACGCGCATGGCGATGTCGGTCTTCTCGTCCTGACCATAGGTCTTGCCTGCCAGGGCGCCGATGGTCTTGATGATAGGCTGGAAGACGTCGGTATCGTAGTTAGAGGTCTTGCCCTGCATGGTGCGCACCAGACGCTCGAAGCCCATGCCGGTGTCGATGACGTGGGCAGGCAACTTCTCCAACGAACCGTTGGCCATGCGGTTGTACTGCATGAAGACGAGGTTCCAGATCTCGATCACCTGTGGGTGGTCCTTGTTGACCAGGTCACGACCCGAAACGGCAGCCTTCTCGGCCTCCGAACGTGAGTCGTAGTGAATCTCCGAGCAAGGGCCACAAGGTCCGGTGTCGCCCATCTCCCAGAAGTTATCGTGCTTGTTGCCGTTCAGGATGTGGTCCTTCGGCAAGAAGCGCTCCCAGATCTTGGCAGCCTCATCGTCGCGGGTCAGACCCTCACTCTCGGAACCCTCAAACACGGTGGCATAGAGGTTCTTGGGGTCGAGCTTCAACTGATCGACCAGATACTCCCACGCCCACGAGATGGCCTCCTCCTTGAAGTAGTCGCCGAACGACCAGTTGCCCAACATCTCGAACATGGTGTGGTGGTAGGTGTCGTGACCCACCTCCTCCAGGTCGTTGTGCTTACCGCTCACACGGAGGCACTTCTGGCTATCGGCAGCACGGCTGAACTTCTTCTCGACGTTGCCCAGGATAATGTCCTTGAACTGGTTCATACCGGCGTTGGTAAACATCAGGGTGGGGTCGTCCTTCAACACCATTGGAGCCGATGGAACGATGGTACATCCCTTGCTTGCAAAGAACTTCAGGAAGCTCTCGCGGATTTCTTTTGCAGTCATCATTGTTGTATTATTGTTTTTTTGATTATTTCCCAATTTTCATGCTCCCCTCATTTCGACGCCTTCTTATTTTGTCATTCTAAGAGATGTTTCGACTACGCTCAACATGACATAACTGAAAACCTTCTTTTTTTAAGGGTGCGCGCAAAGTTAAGTAAATATCCAATAGAGTGGTACAAACCGACTCCGTTTTCTGCCGTTTCGCGCCATTAGTAGCTGGGATTGTTTCCTATAGGGAGCAATTCCCGCCCCCAGTTCAAAAGTAGCACTGTCCCTCCCTCGTCGTGACGCACCTTCAAGCTACTCACAAAGGTGACAATGTTTTCCCTCTACTACCTTCCCGTCTTTGAAAAGGACGAAAAAGGGAGGAAAAAGGTAGCAAAAAGGGAGAAAAAAGGGAGAAACTCCGTTACGACAACGGGGCGTCAAGGGATGGGCAATGGGTGGTCAAATGTGGGTCGAAGCGTGAGGAAAAGAGCGAGATTCTTTTCGCCATATTTGTTCCCAATTGCCTTGTTTATTGAGCAAAAAGCTATTATATGCACAAAAATCGGGAATTTGTTCAAATAGTTGCATTTTTTCGGATAATCTGAGCAATCTGCCAAAAAACAATCAAAATAACTGCAATAATTAAGCTGATTATCAAAAAGCGTAGAATATTTCTACCGTTTTTCAAGAAACCAAAGAAATAAGTTTGCGAAAAGTTTGGATATTTAGCAAATAGTCATTAAATTTGCGCACTTAAAAAAATAAATCTCTTCCCTATTTATGAGCAAACTTAGATTCGATGCAATTGAACAGGCGTTCAAAAAGCATGCCGTCGAGGTGGATGTGCCCGATGCACGTCCCTCAGAGTACTTCGGTGAACTGGTCTTCAACCGCGAGAAGATGCAAAAGTACTTGGATTCCAAGACTCTAAAGGCACTGCTGGACTGCATCGACAACGGTGCACATCTGGACCGAAACATCGCCGACGGCGTGGCTGCCGGCATGAAACAATGGGCCATGGAACATGGCGTCACCCACTGCTGCCACTGGTTCCAGCCCCTCACCGAGACCACAGCCGAGAAACATGACTCGTTCATGGAGTACGACTGGAAAGGCGGTATGATTGAGGAGTTTGAAGGCAAGAGCCTGGTTCAGCAGGAACCGGATGCCTCCTCCTTCCCATCGGGCGGTATCCGTGCCACCTTCGAGGCACGCGGTTACACGGCGTGGGACCCTACGAGCCCTGTCTTCATTCTGGACGACTGCCTCTGCATCCCGACGGTGTTCATCTCCTACACGGGCGAGGCGCTCGACTACAAAGCTCCTCTCAAGAAGTCCATCAAGGCGGTGTGCGATGCCGCCATCCCGGTGTGCCAGCTCTTCGACCAGAACGTCACCAAGGTACAGGTCAACCTGGGTTGGGAACAGGAGTATTTCCTGGTGGACGACAACCTCTACGCTGCCCGTCCTGACCTGATTGCCACGGGTCGCACCCTGATGGGCCATGCGTCGAGCAAGAACCAGCAGATGGACGACCACTACTTCGGCCAGATTCCGTCGCGCGTTCAGGCCTTCATGAAGGACCTGGAGATCATGGGTCACCGTCTGGGCATCCCGATGAAGACGCGCCACAACGAGGTGGCACCCAACCAGTTTGAGTTTGCTCCTATCTTCGGCGAGTGTAACCTGGCCGTCGATCAGAACATGCTCGTGATGGGCGTGATGAAGAAAGTGGCGCGTAAGCACGGCTTCCGTGTCCTGTTGCACGAAAAGCCTTTCGAGGGCATCAACGGCTCGGGCAAACACAACAACTGGTCGCTCAGCACCAATACCGGCGTCATCCTCTATGCCCCAGGCAAGGACCCGATGAGCAACCTCCAGTTTGTCACCTTCTTTGTCAACACGCTGGAGGCAGTCCGTCGCCACGGTGCGTTGCTCAAAGCCTCTATTGCCTCGGCCACCAATGCACACCGATTGGGTGCCAACGAAGCACCTCCTGCTATCATCTCGGCCTTCCTGGGCAAGGCGATGAACGATGTGCTCCGCAAACTGCTGACCGTACCCGACGACACCGACATCGTCATTGCCGGCAAACATGCCTACAGTCTGGGGCTGGTCGAGTTGCCCGAGATCTTCATCGACAATACCGACCGCAACCGCACTTCGCCTTTCGCCTTCACGGGCAACCGTTTTGAGTTCCGTGCCGTGGGTTCGAAGGCCAACTGCTCGTCGTCGATGACCACCCTCAACACCATGGTGGCCGAACAGCTCACCGACTTCAAGGCCGAGGTCGATAAGCAACTGGAAACCGGCCTGCCGGTCAAGGAGGCGGTGATGAAGACCCTGAAACCAATCATTGCACGCATCATCGACACCGTATGCTTCGACGGCAACGGCTACTCGCCCGAATGGCAGAAGGAGGCACAGAAACGCGGCCTCGACATTGAGCGTTGCGTACCAAAGATGTTCTTGGAGAACGTCAAACCCGATGCCGTCGCCATGTACGAGCACATGGGTGTCTTCACCAAAGCCGAGTTGCATGCCCGTAACGAGGTGAAGTTCGAGACCTATGCCAAACTGGTGCAGATCGAGGCCCGCGTATTGGGCGACCTCGCCATCAACCACATCATGCCTGCTCCCACCAACTACCAATCGACGCTCCTCAAGAACGTCACTATGATGAAGTCGCTCTTCCCGAACGAGTACAACGAACTGTCGGCTCCGGAGATTGCCATCATCAAGAAGATCTCGGCCTACAACGCCGAAATCAAGGATAAGGTGGACGCCATGGTGGAGAAACGTAAGATTGCCAACCGCATCGAAGACCCCTACGAGAAGGCACTTGCCTACTCGGAGATTGCCGACTCGTTCTTCGGCATCCGCAAGCCTATCGACAAGTTGGAGGAGATCGTTGACGACAACATCTGGCCTATGCCGAAGTATCGTGAACTCCTCTGGATCCGTTAATTGCGCGCCATGAAGAAGTTGACTATGCTGGAGATGGAACGCATCTCCACCGAGGAGTTCAAAGCCTCGACGAAGATGCCGCTCGTCATCGTCCTGGACAACATCCGTTCGTTGAACAACATCGGTTCGGTATTCCGCACCAGTGATGCTTTCCGTGTGGAAGCCATCTACCTGTGCGGCATATCGGCTACCCCGCCGTCGCTGGAGATTCACAAGACGGCGCTGGGTGCCGAGGACTCGGTGGATTGGCAATACTTTGCCGATACGCACGAGGCGGTCCGCACGTTGCAACAACGTGATTATCAGGTGATGGCCATCGAGCAATGTCAGGGCAGCACGATGTTGACCGACTGGAAACCCGACTTCCATGCCGCTTCGCCCAAGGGTTATGCCATCGTGATGGGCAACGAGGTGAAGGGGGTACAGCAGTCGGTGGTGGACCAATGTGACGGCTGTCTGGAGATTCCTCAATACGGCACGAAGCACTCCCTGAACGTGGCCGTCACCACCGGCCTGGTCATCTGGGAGTTTGCGAAGGAGTACTTTGAGGGAGAGAGTAGAGAGTAATGAGTAAAGTGTAAAGTAGTTACAATCAGTTGCTCCCATTTATCCCATTCCTCCCCCTTAACCATTAAACCACCATCCTCCCCGAGGGGAGGAGAAAATATAGTAGATTGAACAATATCAGAGTACTCTGAGTATTCGGAATACTCAGATTATTCAGAGTACTCAGATAATTATTAAGATAAGAAAACCATGCCCAAGGCAAGCGATCCTAACGAAACCCCGTTAATCAAACAGTACCTCGAACTGAAGAACCAATACCATGATGCCATTATCCTGTATCGTGTAGGTGACTTCTACGAGACGTTCTGTGACGACGCTCAAGAGGCACACGACATCTTGGGCATCACCCTGACCTCCCGTGCCGGCAGTCCGTTGGCGGGATTCCCTTACCATGCTCTCGATACCTACCTGCCCAAACTGGTGCGGGCGGGCAAGCGCGTGGCCATCTGCGAGCAGTTGGAGGACCCGAAACTGACCAAGAAACTGGTGAAACGCGGTGTCACCGAACTGATTACGCCGGGTCTGTCGATGGGTGACAACGTATTGAACGCCAAGGAGAACAACTTCCTGGCCGCCGTCACATTC
>CACYQQ010000074.1 GCA_902776605.1 uncultured Bacteroidales bacterium
ACCCCCACGTCCACCGTGAGTATAACGTCCAAAACCTTCTGCGCCAGGGAAAGCAGGCACTGGCACTGCTTCTGCTGCTTGAATAACCGACTTTTCTGCCACGCTACCGATCAGCAGCAAGAGAGCAAGAAGCAATCTGTTCATAATCATTTCTTTTTTAGAGGGAAAGAATCAAGTCTCTCCCAAGCATTTTATTCAAATCTACCGAGGGAATTCAGAAATTTTCCCTCACACATTATATAAATTATAGGAGGCAATCGACGGAAACGCATCCACAGAAGCATTCATCGAGGACTCCAGAATCATTTTGGGGCGATTACGGTTGTATGTAAGCATCGATGATACCCATCACAATGTCATTGGACAAACATTCCAACTCCAAGGATTTGAGCACCTTCTTTGGGTCCAACTTCATCTCGATCAACGTGGCGGCACCACCTTCCGTGGCGGCGTTGATGCGGTTGGCAGCTGGTTTATAGAATTTGCCTGTGGCCAGACTCATACGATAGGGCGGTTCCACGTCGTTCTGGAAACTCTTGAGGTAGAACGAAGGCAGTCCCTGCACCAGGTCTTGTTCGATAGGCCACCAGTTGACGGGGTTCTCCAACACCAGTTCCTGCTGCGTACCGTCGGCATAACGTACGCGCAAGATACCATTGGCAATACGACTCTGCATCGGGTTGGTGGTACCTACCATCTTGAGGAACAGCCTCTTGCCTGCCTGTTTCGGCAACTTGAAGGTCAACTTGTTGGGGAAGTTCTTCCACTGCGAAGTGAAGGCGGCCTTCAGTCCCAAGGCATTGCTCACGGCGAAAGTATCTGTTGGATGACACCATTCGCCCATGCCATGCAGCGGCATGCGCAACGTGACGCGCTGCATCTTGTCCCCCTTGTAGAGGTACGTCTGGTGGAAGATGTCAGCCACCTTGAGGTTGTGCTTCTTGGCAATGCCCGGCACGGGAGTCATCGCCGTGAAATCCAACGTATTGGGGTCGGTATAGAGGCAATCCGAAGCCTTGACCTCCAACTCTGCAGGAGCACTCTTTGTCGTCGCAGCGGACAACGTAACTCGCTCTTCACGAACCACTTTCACGCCCGACGCATCGGCCAATTCTCCCTCCAGGGCGTATAGACCAGATACATGCAAGACGATACTGTCATAGCGCTCGGCAAATGCGCCTTGTCCTTGGAAGAACCACACGGCGGTATCGCCTCGGTAGGTGCGGCGCAGGTCGTAGTCGGGACTGGAGAAAGCCACCTCCTTGCCGTCCCAAGCCGATGGAAATCCTGGTCGGAGGGTCAATACGCCCGACAGGAAATCGGGCTGGATGCCAATCAGACCCTGTACCAACGTGCGGCAGGTGATGCCCACGGGGTCACCGAAGTCGCGATAGCACTCGCCACGAGCGGCATCGTAGTAGGAAATCTGACCTATGTTGCCGGGACTGCGACCCAGGTACATACCATCGACCAAAGCTCCCTTGAAGAGTCGGTATGCCTCGTCGGCGCAACCGGCTTGCCAGAAAGCCAAAGCGGTGTGCATCTCTTCGGCCAACGCCACGTTGTTGATGGACCAACCATAAGGTTGCCAACTGGTGGTGCTCAACGTGTGCAATCCATCGAAACGATGATCGTTGTTCACGCGCACATCGATGTGAGGGATATGCTGCTCCACCCATTGCACGGCGCGACGACGTTGTTCGGGCGTACCTACTTCACTATCAATGGCATGATAGACCGTCCACAGCGCCGGGTTCTTGTGCTGACGCTTCAAACCATGTGCATCCTTGCACTCGGCCCAGACGCCCTCGTCCTCCAACCAGAGTTCTCGGTCCATGGCTTGCTGAATCTTCTGTGCCTCAGCGGCATACTGCTCGGCGGCAGCTACGTCGCCCAACAACCGACCAATCTTGGCTGCCTCGCGGTTGGCCCTCAGGTTATAAGCCGAACTATGGGTCACGGCACCTCCATCATAATAGAGGCCATCACTCGCCCATATACAACAGTAGGCATCATAAAGACCATCATTATCTGGGTCAAAGACTCGCTTCTCCCACGCCAAGTGACGCTTGATGACGGGCCAGAAAGCACGAGCCTCTTCCAAGTCACCACTCCAACGCAAGTGCCAAAGCAATTCGTCGATGAAGACCAGGTTCATGTCGTAATGGTTGATCTTCTTGGCGTTGTTAGGATATCGGCCAATGTAACCCGTCGTAAACATCGGATTACCAATCTTCTCGGTGGCTCGCGCCTTGTTCTTGGCGGGGTCCAAAACCGGTATCGACTTGTCCGCCGTCACGTTGACAATCTGCGAAGCGGCATAGCCGAGGAAATGACGCAACTGGCGATCTTGCCAACCCATCACGTCGCCCACATAGGCGGCACGCCAGCCGGGCAAAGAGATTCGCCAACCAATTGCACCATGTTGCCAAACGCCCTGAGCCTCATCCCAGATGCCGTTGGCAGCAGCCGGAAGGACATACTCCAACGGATTGATCATCTCGTCGGGCGTCATCACCTCATAGTCGGCGACCAAGGCACAGGCCACACTCTCGCTCTCCAGCAACATGGTCTGCAAGGGGCAGAGCGTGTCTGTCTTGTTGCCGATGGCAAAGAGGGTCGGTTGGTCCAACGGGAACTGTCCCGTCAAGTAGTGGACGGTCTGTCCCTTCGACGATTTCGCTTCGGCCAAAGCCAACTGCACACAGGGTGAGGCTTGTCCAAACACTTGACGCTCACCACGTTTGCTACCCTTGCCATAGGACAGCGAGAAGGTTGCCAACTTCTCGTCCAACGTATAGTCATTGCCGACGCACTTGTCGAAAGTGAAGTCGAAGCAATCGGGTTTATCGACACCCATGTCGCCGTTTCGACTGAACGAGGCATTGCTCGCCGCGCCGAAACGCATCTGGAGTTTCACGTCCTCCTTGACGTTCTTACCTTCGATGTGCCAGATACCACCGGCCGAAGGTACCTGGAGGGCATAGGCTGTAATCAAGACATACGCCTCTGCGCCGGCCTCCTTACGCATTTTCTTGGGGAGCGTGATGACATAATCACGACTCACGCCATCGTAAATGGCCTTTACCTCCGTATGTTCTATGTCGAAACGAACATTTCCACCCATATAGGGCATATACAAACCGAACTCCGGCTCGTCGGAAGTCTCCAATCGGGCAGCTTCGCAACGCCCATACAGGGCACGGGTGAAACGGTTCTTACCGTTGATGCAAACGATGCCATCCTCCTCCGGCCAATATTGCAAGTCACGCGGCTCCAGCAACTGGTGGGCTGACTTGGCAGTGTTCGACGTAAAAAGTTGTTGCGGCTGTGCGGTGACAGATGGACCGGTTTGCGCCGACAGCAGTCCGCATGCAATGAGAGAAATAGAAGATAAGATATAAAGTCGTTTCACGTACTGTTATTTTTCCTTGATTAAACTGAGGAATTCCTGTCGTGTTTTGATTTCGTTGAAGGCGCCGCAGAAGTCGGAAGTGGTGGTCATGGCATTCTGCGATTCCACGCCTCGCATCTGCATACACAGATGTCGGGCCTCGACCACGACCATGACGCCCATGGGGTGAAGCGTCTCCTGAATACATTCCTTGATTTGCGTGGTGAGTCGCTCCTGCACTTGCAGACGGCGGGCGAAGATCTCCACCACCCGAGGAATCTTGGACAATCCAACGATGTATTTGTTTGGAATATAGGCCACATGAACCTTGCCAAAAAACGGCAGCATGTGATGCTCGCAAAGGCTGTAGAAGTCAATATCCTTGACGATGACCATCTGCTGATAGTCCTCCCGGAACATGGCCGACTGAAGGACTGCCCTCGGGTCCTGGTGGTAGCCCTGCGTCAGGAACTGCATGGACTTGGCCACTCGGAGAGGCGTCTTCTGCAATCCCTCTCGTTCGGGGTCCTCCCCCACCAATTGAAGCATCTGGCGTACACTATCGGCCATCGGTGCCAACAACTCTTCGTTATATTCCATATAGTACAGAGTACTAAATATTAAATATTCAAGTTTCGCAAGTATTGCAACTTTCTCTCTTGAAAGTAGTTAACGGTAGTTATTAGGAGTTATCGCTTCGCTCAAGTAGTTAACGGACGTTACTGGCTCAGTGCTAAAGTGCATCAGACGACTTCCACATTCGTCAGTTTCCTTCAGCTGAAGCTTCGTCTTCTCGCTGAACGATTATCAATCGTTCCAGTCGCTGCGAGGACCTGTTATCTCCTGTTAACTCCATGAAATTAACTCCCTTGTCGTACTTGCAAAAGTTGAGTTAAATACTAAATACTAAGCTATCAAGTGTTTAATAATGCTTTTGCCGTTCAAACCACTCCTCCCCCTCGTGGGAAGGTCGGGAGAAGGTCCTTACTTCAACGGAATCTCGATATCGTCGTTCACCACGAACATCTCACGTCCGTAGATCGGGAACTTCTTTTTGAGTACACGCAAGGCAGCGGTTGCCTCTTCCTGCGTGCGGTAGTTGCCCACTACCAGTCGCCAGTTCGGCGTCTTGAAGAGGACATACGTCTGCAAGTCAGGGATATAGAACTTCAACTCGTCCTCAATCTTGAACGCCTCATTCTTGGAGGTTATCTGATTGTTGCCCGAGAAGACACGCACCCTGTAACCCGGCGATACGATGACACGTTCGCCCGCCTTGTTGACCTGCAAGTGCGATGCAGCGTTATAGATCTTGGAAGTCTTGCCCACCAATTCCTCCAATCGGGGGTCTTGCAGCAGCTCCACATTACCCTGCTGACGCAGGTAATCGCATATAGTTAAAGCCGCACCGACGGAAGTAGCGGTACGTTCCACTACTTGAGCCGATGCGACCATGGGCAATGCCCACAATATAAGTTTCAGTAACTTCATTGTCTGATATTACTTCCAAGCCTCGATGATAGGCAAGAAAGTCTCTGCCTTGAGAGCAGCGCCACCAATCAAACCGCCATCGATGTCTGGCTGTGCGAAGAGCTCAGGAGCATTGCTGCCCTTGCATGAACCGCCATACAGGATTGAGGTATTCTCGGCAACCTCTGCGTTATACTTCTTTGCAATGCTGGCACGGATGAAGGCGTGAACCTCTTCTGCCTGCTCGCTGGTAGCGGTGAGACCGGTGCCGATAGCCCAAACTGGCTCGTAAGCAACAACACACTTGGCGAAATCCTCAGCCGAGAGAGAGTACATAGCCTCCATCTGACCCTCGATGACAGCCTTGAAGGTACCGTTCTCACGCTCCTCCTTAACCTCACCTACACAGAAGATTGGAGTCAAGCCGTTAGCCAAAGCCTGGTTCAACTTAGCAACGAGAAGTTCGTTGTTCTCGCCATGATACTGACGACGCTCGCTGTGGCCCAAGATGACATACTTAGCACCTGTAGAGGCAATCATGTTGGCAGCAACCTCGCCTGTGTAAGCACCCTTGTCGTGTGCAGAGCAATCCTCAGCACCAACACCGATAATGGTACCTTCCAGAGTCTTAGCTACGCTTGCAACGCTGATGAAAGGAGTGCAGACAACAACGTCACAGTTTACCTTCTTACCAGCCAAAGCCTTCTTCAAATCCTCGGCCAAAGCAACACCTTCCTGGAGAGTGGTATTCATCTTCCAGTTACCGGCAACAATTTTCTTTCTCATTTTCTTGATTTATTTGCTTAAATATTTGGGAATGAACTTCCCGTTGTTAATAGATTTCAAGGGCAAATATAATCATAATGAACAGGAAAACCAAATATTAGCCCGAAAAACATATCGTTTTTTGACTCTTTGCTTTTCTTTGGCACAAACCTGCTCACTTGGCTTTGCATCTATTGGGCCACTCGTTGCACCCGCGTTTTTCTAAATTTTCCGAAGATTGCCTTCACTCTGGTATCGGACATTCATACACGGCATGCAGGTCTTCTTGATCTATCACGGCTCCTTTGACAGCGCCAAATGCCGCAACCATGTCATCGGCCAAACCAAACAAGGTACTGCAATCCTTCACCTTCTTTTTGTCAAACCACATGGTGATTAAAGTCAAATTCTCAGGAGGTGAAACTGTTGGTGGAGCATAAATATTGTCTGTAAAGCAGATTGCGAAATTCAATAATCAATATTGTTTGCAAAACTCTTCCCAATCTTTAGGATGATTCTTTTTGATATTTTTCATAACATCATCGGGTATAGGACAAGACCAATAATCCAATCCGTGCTCTTGTAAGAACTTAACGACCTCCATCTTATCTTTATGTTTCTGACTACCTACAACTAAATTACAATCCAACCGGAGTCTATCCAATATTCCATGACCATTTTCTGTTATCCTTTCATCATACCATGCGCCACGCTCTAAAAGGTACAGAACCGACTTATATCGCTGGTCAATCAAACAATTCACTATTGGTTGACGTTCCTGTTCACACAAAGAATCTATATTGATTTGAGCACCTGCATCAATTAGCATTTTAAAGAATTCGTCGTTTTTTTGCAACGTCCAACAATTTATCAAGTGCTCATGCCCAAAAACGATTGCATTGACGTCGCCCCCTTGCTCTAACAAGTAACGAAATATTTGAGGCGACGGTTCTAAACACAAAGCATTACCGAGGGGATGGTCTTCAGTCCCCATACAAAGATTAGGATCTGCACCATTTCTCAACAATGTTCTGACAGAAGCGGCATTTTCTTGTGCCACAGCAGAATGAAGTACAGTGATTCCACGCATAGGTTCCTTATAATTTACATCTATGCCGACAATTTTAACAAGCCTTTCTATCTCAGTAGTGTCCTGACTTCTACAAGCTTGAGCCAATGGCCAAGCTTCCGTATCATAAAAAAATCTATAATCGAAACCTGTCAATTCGCTTTTGTCACAACTATCAAAAAAGAAATAGGGAATAATCCTCCAAGGCTTATAAAGATATGAAAAGGCTATTGTGTAGTAAATTCCACAAGCAACCAATACGATTATACCTATACTAAATATTTTACTTTTCATAACAAGTTCATTAATAAATTCTAACGTAGTTGTTCAAAATGTGTATTGTCTTTTTGAATAACAGCATATTTTCTATTTCATCAGTATAACTTTAGGGGACTTCTAAAAACTCCCCGTTTATAGGTTAAACCATTCGGGAAAATCTTTGGCACAAACCTGCTCACTTGGCTTTGTATCTATTGGGCAACTCGTTGCACCCGCGTTTTTCTAAAATTTCCGAAGAATGACGTTACTCTGGTATCGGACATTCATACACGGCATGCAGGTCCTCTTGATCTATCACGGCTCCTTTGACTGCGCCCAATGCCGCAACCATGTCATCGGCCAAACCAAACAAGGTACTGCAATCCTTCACCTTCTTTTTGTCAAACCACATGGTGATTAGAGTCAGATTTTCAGGAGGTGAAACTGTTGGTGGAGCATAAATATTGTCTGTAAAGCAGATTGCGAATTGCTTATTTTCAATATCTACTTCATACTTTCTCAATTTCTTCAAAGACACGCCACCAGCAGGTTGACATAGACAATCTATAAAGTCCGAAAGCATATCTTCCGTAAAAACTTTATTAACTGGTTCAAAATAATTGTAACGGTCAGGATACAATTCTCCATTATGGTAATCGAGAAAGAACCGTAAGATCTTTTCAGCCTTGTCATTATGCAATGGCCGTATTAAACTCTTCTCAAATTTTCTATACTCTTTTAGTGTAAACTGCTTATGTGTAGACAAGTATTCATAAAATTGAGGATCTGTCAAATCCTCTTTAAGTTCCACTTTAACCAACCAGTTTTTATAGTCCCATTGTCCCATAATCAACTATTTTCCATTATTTAAGGTTATTCTATTCTCTTAAAAATCACATCATTTTCGTTTTGAAATTGTCCACGGACCATCAAGGCCATTTAGTAAGGCAGACTTTTGTCCGAGTACCCGACAATCTGTTCCCGACTGTAAGGATAATCTTTGAACGCTTTTACGTTGATTGTCAGAATACTGTCAGTGGTTTTCAGAGTAAGAACGTCCTCGTCACAAACACCCTTCAGTTCGATTTCCGACCTGCCTTTTCTATACCAATAGCCCCAAACGTTTTGTCGGTCCTGACAGTTCAGGGCAATGCATGTATTATCGGCATCGTTCAACTCGAAAAACATATAATCCTCAATTTGGCTCCACAGCCTATTCTTCAACAAAATCTGGTTAATCGTACTGAGCATGAAATAGTTATCATCAATCAATTGCTTGCCGACATCGTTCAAATAGGGTTGCAAATCTCGGAGTGAGACTTGGTCTCCATATTCTGGTTCATAGCACCTGTTTGCCCAAGCCATGACCGCGTAATAGCTCATTTCGCGACTGAACCGAAATTCCTCTCTATCAAAGGAATAGGCAATATGGAACTTCGCGAAGTTGCAGTTTTCTTCAATTTCTTCTTGCAAACTTTTCTCATCCACAGGGTGTTCATCCTCCTGGTTCATCCTTCTGTATTCCTGTTCGAAGGCCTTTCGCACCCCGTCTGACCAATTCCGGGAAGCAAGAAATTCAAAATACCCTTTGACCGAGAACAGAGCGGAAAAGGGGATGTTGTGTTGCTCGACGTATTCGCCAGTTTCCGTATCAAACAGTTGGCTATCACAGTTTTCCACCTCTCCGTGAGCGCCATAATTTACTATTTTATAGCTCACATACAGGTAATGCGATTGATATTCATATTGGAAATCAATACCTAAGCACCCATCCATGTCTATAGGGGTGGCAGAGTCCGGACGATATTCCAGCAGTTCCTCAATCCGTTGGTTGATGGCTTGGGCAACAGAACTGTATTGTGGCGCGGCGCCAACCACTTTGGGAATCATGTAGTGAAGGGTATCCAGCCACGAACTTTCGTTGGAAGCTATAGCTAACCGAATGGTATCCAACCGGAGGTGCTCTTCGCCGCCCAACCACTCTCCGACGGAAACAGGACGAAAGGCTTCGCCCGGAACAGCCTCGTCAGCAGCATTCTGCATTTCCGACATCATTGCAGCCACCGTATCGGCAAGATGCGGATTGCTTTGCTCGACACGGCTCACCGACAAAGAGTCCGATTGTTTTGCCCGATTACGACATCCCACAAGGCAAAACGTGGCCGCCCAAAGGCAAAGAGGCAAGGCGAAACGTACGGCTTTCATACAATCATTTCTTTTGCAACTTGATAAAATTTATCACTCTTCATAAGTAAAGTCATAGATTTCCCACTGACTATTTTTGTTTAGCCGAAATGCTTGCTTATTTTGGGGCAAAGAGAGAATTATGGATTGTAATGATGGGTCAATATCGATAATCTCTTGAAGGGAAATTATAGCAGAACTCTCTACATTTAGTTCTCCCTCATCGAAAAATATCCACTCCCCCTCATCGTCATGAATTACTCGACAAACATTCGCCTGACAGTGCATTACTCGCTTGGTAGTGATAACTGCCAGATCTGGGTTAAAAGGCTCACTCATAATCTATTGTTTTTGGCTTTCCGCCTTGCCAGAACACGGAACACTCGTTGCAAACGGCGTGGCAACATGGAGGCGACGATGTGCAGCAGGGATGGCAGAAGCAGAATCAGGACAATGAGCAGAACGCGCGACAACCGATTCACAGTCAGAACCTCACCATAATGACTCTGGCCCAGAGGGGCAGCCGAGAGTTGCGGCACGTCGATGCCCGACAGGTGCGACTTCCACTGGATGACGCCGTCGTGCAGAAGCATGAAGCCCGGATTGCTGCGTATCATGGTCTCTATCACCTGTTTATCGGCATAGAGGTAGGGGTACTCCGACCCCGTCAGATAGTGCCATTGGGCAATGGCGGCGCTGTCGCGTTGCGTCACACAATAGAACGGATAATTGTGCTGGAGGGCATATTCGTAGAGGCCCTCGATGCGGTCCACCACATACTCCTGCGCCACCGAGAGGTCGGGCGAGAGGAGGAGCATCACATAACCCGAATCGGCAAGCACCAGTTGGGTCACCTCCTCCCCCTCCTCGTCGAAGAGGACCAGTTCCGAGGCATCGTGATGTCCGATGTGGTTTTCTGTGCCGCCCGACACCCGCGTCTCGACAAACTCCCAACCGCTATCCTCGGCAGGCAGGTTGTCGAGCGAGAACTCCTGCTGCTTGCCCTCCTTCTGATAGACAACAACATAATCGACATCGGCCGACGCACTCGCCGCGTCGTCGCTCCGCAGCGAGACACCCGGACGATACGGACGGAAATCGATGAACGGCAGTCGCCACGTACCCCAGAAGAGGAGCAGCAACGCCACGGTCAGGACAAAATAGACATAGACGGTGTGCAACATGGGCGACATGAACGAGGCCTGCATGGGCCGATGACGGTAAATCCAGACGCAACAGGCCGACAGAAAAACGTTCTTCCAGAATGATTGCCAATTGGTTATCACCCACACATCGCCGAAGCAACCGCAATGCTCCACCGGATTGACCAGAGCCGAATAGAGCGTCAACGGAGTCATCACCGCCATGAACAGCGAAGCACAGACGATGGTGGCATATCGGTGGTTGCCCATCGTGACATAGACACCCAGACCCAGTTCCATCAACGCCAACGCCCATGCGAAACCCATCGAGAAACCGCACAACTCCGTCCAACCGAAGTATTGCAGATACTCGGTTATCTTGATGGACGTGCCAACCGGGTCAATGGCCTTGACGATGCCACTGAACAAGAAAGTGCTGCCCAACAGGAGCTGGCACACCACCGTAATGGTCCTTTTCAATCGCGGATGAAACACCTCAGTCTTGTCCTTCTTTTTCACACACCAGCTTGATCAGCGCAAAGAGCGAATAGTTCACCATATCCAGATAGTTGGCATCGATGCCCTCGCTGATGAGGGTCTTGCCATCGTGCGACTCAATCTGCTTGGTGCGCTGTATCTTCATCAATATCAAATCCTCATAACTGGAGACACGCATCATGCGCCATGCCTCGTCGTAGTCATGATTCTTGGCCGACAACAGGGTCAGGGCGGCTTGCAACTGCTCGTCGTAGAGCGCCATCACCTCGTCGGCCCCCATATCGACCGAGTCGGAATAACCCTTCTTGAGTTGGATGACACCCATGATGCCGTAATTGACAATGCCGATAAACTCGGGCACGATGCCTTCGCCCACCAGCGACTCCCCTTTCACCTGCAGGGAGCGGATGCGGTTGGCCTTGATATAGATCTGGTCGGTGACCGAACAGGGTCGCAGGATGCGCCACGAAGCCCCGTAATCGTATGTCTTCTTGGCAAATACGTCTCGACACAATTTCGTCACCTCTTTCAATTCTTCTTCAGTATTCATTGGTTGTGTTGTTTAATTTCAAAGGAGTTAATAGGAGTTATCGGGAGTTAACTGGCAGAAGATAAAGAAGTTAAAGAAGATAAAGGAGATAAAGACGTTAGAAAATGTCTTTAAGAACCCTTTGTAGTAAAGAATTTTGAATAGTAATAAGCTATTGTCTTTAACTTCTCAGCGTCCCTTGGGACGCGATAACTTCTTGTACTTCTTTATCTCCTTGCAACTTG
>CACYQQ010000075.1 GCA_902776605.1 uncultured Bacteroidales bacterium
AAACCGACATTAGGCACTCTTTTACGGAGAGTTTGAGAACCAACATTAGGCAAGTTTTTACGGAACTTGTGAAACCATCTGTATATAGTATACAAAAAATGCCAACACAAGTCAATAGTGCTATTTTTACGCTAGGATTGGCTTTTTTCAAAAAGAAAAAAGCCAATTCAGTTCACTACAACACTTTGATGACCTCTTTAGCTTTCGTTAGGGTAAAGAATTCATTTGTACAATCACTTTTGAATTTAGACATTTTTGTTAAACAAGGACTAGCTGCATAAAGAAACTTCTTTAATTCATTCACAAACATAGGATTCAAATGGAGCGTAAGTCGACCATCATAACTAAAACCGTAATTTGTCCCAAGTTTTGCATTCACCTCATCAAGAATTGACATACAGTAACCGATATCAGATGGTTCTATTTTACGATTGTCCTTTCGAGAAAAACCAAAATGAAATAAGCATCCATTTTTATCTTCCCTATCAACACAAATCACAAATTTATATTCGACCCCATTATGATCAAAATAGTAAGCCAAATAAAGTCTATGATCATCTTTACCTTCTGAAAGAAACTTTCCAATCTCAGAATCTAGCTCGGTATTAGATTTGTCCTTTAATCCAAGCTTAGTCCTTAAATTACAGAGTGTCCATAAGTGTTCATGGCTTAGTAACGAAAATGCTGCAGCAAGTTCAATATCGTTATTCATGTTTTTACCTCGTCTTTTAAATAGATTTCTTCAAATCCTCTGTTTTCGCAACTTTCTTGCACAATAACCTGAATTACTTGAGCATCAATTTTTATTTGAGCCCCCTACTCCGCTAAACTCATTTTTAGGAGAGCCATACCACGACCGTGGCGACCTAGTCCTTGATGCAACGAACCGAGAAGAAATAGTCTTTTTCAACGGAATGTCTTAGCTCAGCGTAATACGTTCCCGAATAACGACCCAACGCCCAATAACAGGCGTAGCCATAACGCTCCTCAGAAGAACTCCAAAAATAGGCGGATGTACGGTAGTAGTTGTTGCCATTGGAGCTATAGTAGCCAACCATGAGAGCAGAAAAACCAAAAGCATCCGTTGCTTTACTATCCCAATTTTTTGATTGCATAGCGTATGGGGAAGAACCCATTGCAGAATACAAGGTTTTCCATTCTGTCGTATCAGGCAAATGCCACCCTTCAGGGCAAATTCCTCGAACAGGATATTTAGGCGAACAAGTTACTCCGTTGCCACACCCTTCGCCATTAGAACTAAATATTCCGGCACTATCCATTGCTGCGGCCCATGTATAATAGCGACCAAATTTTGAACAGCGATCAGGAGATTCGTAACTATATGTGCGACAAATTTCTGTCTTATAAGCACTGCCTGAGTAATCCAAATTCTCAGCCATCCATATTTGGGATCCAATGAGAACTGTCTTGTAGGTTTTACCATCTCTTGAATCGGTTAAAGAACCGTATTCTCCAACATATTCTATAGACTCTTTCCACGAACCACTATTGCAAAGATATACAGAATCCTGAGATACAGAAAGATGCTTCCTAATTTCATTTCCTTCCGTATAACTGACACAACCTCTATCAAGGGTTATTTCTCGTTCTCTTGCAGTTCTAAAAACACCTGCATCACAAACATACTTATTCGAAGCAACAACATTGCCAGCAACAATAGAACCATCTTTTAAACATGTTTTGCCATAAGTATCATATTCCAACACTGTCGCAGTTGTCCATGTTTTTGACTTGCAGATGTAATAGGAGTTACCCAACTTGCCTACTTCACCTTCGCGACCAGCCGTACATCCGCCTAAATTGCCTTCAATTCCAGTAGCAGTCTGCCATTTACCATTTTTATAGATATAATACTTACCTGTATTCACATTGCCCGCTTTTACTTCACCTTCAATCCCAGCTTTCCAGCCATAAGTATCGTACTCCAACACTGTCGCAGTCGTCCAAGTTTTTGACTTGCAGATGTAATAGGCGCTTCCCGACTCGCTAACTTCGCCTTCACGGTTTGTGACACATGCACCAAGATTATTTTCTATTTCTCCAGACGATGCTCGCCACGCACCATTTTCATACACATAATACTTATCAGTATTCACATTACCGGCCTTTACATCACCTACAACACCAGCTTTCCAACCATAAGTATCATATTCCAACACAGTCGCTGTTCCCCAGGCATTACTCTTGCAGATGTAATATGTTCCGTTGAACTTGCTTACTACGCCTGCGTTCTTTGATCCGCAAACGCCAATGGTCGTTTCCCTCGCTGCAGCCTCCCACTTGGAGCCGTTATAAGCATATACGGTATCCGTTACATTACCTTTCTTGAATTCGCCAGATTTCCCTGCGGCCCATTCGTAAGTGTCTTTTTCTATTGTGGTTGCGGATACCCAACTATATTTTGCGTTTTCTATTTTACAAACAAAATATTCGTTATAATATTTACTCAACTTATTGTTATTCGGTGCAACAGTTCCCTTACGGATTTCAGAGCATCCGCCTAAGCCATACACATTGTTCCAATAGACATCTAAGTATGTTTCGTAATCCGGAATATCCAAAATGTTCCAACTCTTTACAGCCGCACGAATGGTGTTGTATTTAAAGTCGTGGGCCCAGTCCGCCATGTTGGCTTTCGTTTGCAAATCGTTCCATTCGCCGTCCGTCTTGATGTCTTCGCGAAATTTGTCGATGACAGTCTGAATTTCAGCATCACTACGGTTCCCCATAACAAGCGCAGAAATAGCAAGAAGCGTTCCATTACCGGCAATAGTTCCCGAACCGACACCATCGTTCTGGAAAATGGCAAAGTCTTCGGAATAAGTCACAGCGGTCGCAAATTCAAAAGCCGTCATGATTTCCTGAGCGGCCTGCTTTTTCGCGGCATAGACGCTGTAGCCCTTTTCTTGCACCAAATAAAGGGCTCGGTCATATTCCAAATGGGTAAGCAAATTTATATTGACCTGCACACGCTCATCTGAATTCGTTTGTGCTCTCTTATCCGAAAAATCGGTCAAAGCAAAAAGCGTCATAGGTTCCTTGGACCATTCGCCAGTCACCTCGTTTCTGTAGAGGCCAGCGACTTCAAGTTTTGCGTATGGGGAAGCAAGGCTAACCTTCGGTATGACGAAATCACCCTTATTACTGTTGATTTCGTCGTTGTACACACGACCTGAAGGGCTCAAATCCTTTTTTAATTCGTACAAGTTCAGCGGCGAGCCGAATTTGAACGGTCCCTTTTGTGCAACACCCGTCACAGAAATATTCTCTCGAATAAACTCCTGATTCGGATTTTCATCTTTACCTGCCGAAGTTCCCGAAACTGAGTTCGGAGCAACAACAGACGAACTCGAAGTTGCGTGCGTTTCAGATGTGGTAGAAGAAGTCCCCTGTGTAGCAGAAGAAACACCTGGAGTCGCCGACGAAGTACCCTTGGCAACGCTTGACGAGGAAAGCGTTTTCTCGTCGTCAGAGACCGTACTCAAATCCACCCATGTACGATTCTTGCAAAGGTAGTCCGTCATTTTTTCTGCGACATAAACAGTATCGCCTTCACGTTCATTAGTGCAGCGTCCCATGTCAACAACAGTTGCCACCTCACGACCATCGTCGGCGGGTTTCGTGGAACTACCGGAGTCGCCTCCGCAAGCGATAAGCGAGATGTTCACCATTGCAAGAACAACGGCACCAACTGCATAACGATTTATGGAACATCTTTTCATGCTGTTTTCCTCGATTTATAAATACAGAAAAGCACCTCGCCAATACGGAGTGCATAAATTTGACAATGTAAGTTTAGAAAAACGGGAAAATGCGTTTTACAGGCGTGCAAATTGACCAACCTGTTTAAACATATAAATTGAGCATTCCCCAACATCGTACAGCAAAAATAGCTTAATAAGCAATATTTGCCAATAAAAAAATACAGTAGAAAAAATTTTCATAACGAGTATAAAGGCTTTTCTAACGAAGATGCTTTTTTCAAAGCCTTATCAAAGGCTACATCAACGTTTTGCAAACTTTTCCTCTACGGCAGAAGCCCAAGCAGAACTTTTCTGCAAACGCAGTTCAGGATTCGCATACTTCGAGAGACATCCACGCAAAGCCTTGACACCCGCTTCAGTATCAAGAAACCGTTGATTACGTTTCAACGGAATAATGCTATTTTTACGCAAAAACGCCATTTTCGAACGAAATCAAACCTAGTCTTTTACGCAACGAACAGAATGCCCCCAATTTTTCTTAGGGTTCTGTATAGTAGCCACATCCTGATAGTCCAAGTGCATGAAGTACACCTTGTCAGAATCCGACTTCGTGGAGCTCCAAAATGTCCCTAAAAGACTATCAAGAATAATATGATAACCAAAATCCGGATGAGAACTTCCAAAGCCACCTGGGAGTGCATTAAAGCCGAAATCGTCTGTACCATTACCGTCATTGCGCCAGCCGGTTTTACTCTTCAGCAATCTGCCTGCAATTGAATTTCCACCAACAGTAGTTATCAAAGTTTCCAATTCAGCCTTGCTCGGAAGGTGCCAACCTGCGGGGCAAGCATTTTTCGCCGCCTCCCATGAGTAAATGCGACCATATTTAGCACAATATGTTTCTAAGCGATTCTTACTACAATAGCTACCGCTCATTTCATAGTTCAAATTCGCCGCCATCCAAACTTGCAAACCAATGTTAACAACCGGATACGACTGATTGTCCCTTGGATCGGTAAAATTATGCGTAAGGACCTTACCCCTATACTCATTATGAGTATCGAGTTCCTTACAAGCAACAAGGCATAAAGCCGACAATGTCAATACAGACATCTACAATTATGTCGAGGGTGTCGATCGTCGTATCAATGACCTCTACGCTTGGTGCTTGCCCACCACGGTATCTGGCGACACCTGGAACTACCCCAGCAACGGTAGCGCCGACAATCAGTCCAAATCGACGGAAGAATACGCTGGATTCAGCAAATATGTTGACCCCAATGCCGAAATGACAGCATTGAGCACCAACACCGTACCCGACTTCTTCCACAATCAGGCCAACAACATCCAAGCCAGCGTTTGGGGACGTATCCGAAACATCAATGACGCCATCAAAGGCATCAACGAAGGTTCTCTGGATCAAGAGGTTAAGGACTTCTATCTGGGACAGGCCTATTTCTTCCGTGCTTGGTGCTACTACCAGATGGTGAAGTGGTATGGCGGAGTGCCCATCATCAAGACGGTCGAGGAACCCTTGGAAACCTCTCATTACCATCGTGCCAGCGCCAAAGAGTGTATCGACTTCATGGTCGAAGACTTAAACAAGTCGGCCGAACTGCTTGCCGACTTCAAACCCTCTGGAAACAACTGGGGACGTATTTCAGCCGGTACAGCCTTGGCCTTGAAGGGTCGCGTATTGCTCCTTTGGGCAAGTCCTCTCTTCAACCGTGCCAATGAGAAACAGCGCTGGACCGATGCCTACAACACCATGAAGGCAGACCTCCAGACTATCAACAGTTTGGGCTATGGCCTCTATCAGACCAGCAACAACGTCAATGGTTCCGACTTCGCTGCCATGTTCAGCCAATCAGGATTCAACCCAGAGGCGCTGTTCGTGACCCTCTTCAACACCATTCAAAGTGGTGATACACAGAAGAATAATCCTTGGGAACGCAGCATCCGACCTAAGAACACTTCCGGTTCTGGACTGAACCCATCGGCCATGTTGGTTGACCTCTTCCCTATGAGCGATGGACATCGTCCTACCACCTCGACAACTTACACAAAGTTGCCTTTCTCTGGTATTCCGTACGAAGCAAACTACCCCTTCATGAACCGCGATCCACGTTTCTATCGCACCTTTGCCTTCCCTGGTGTCAAGTGGGCTTTTGATGGTAATGCCAAAGGGGCAGACGAGAAGAATCCAGACTATGCCAATGGTCATAACTACGTCTTGCAGAACTATTGCTGGTACGAGACAGACGAAGACCGCGACAATGTGCAGAAGTCAGGTTACTTTGCTGACAATCTGCAATCTAACGGCAAGGGCATGTATGTCCGCAAGCGCTCAGATGACTTGGATGTCAACCCAACTCCATTGTATAGTGGATGGGCCGCTTCAAGCAATCAGAGTGGATTCCTTTATTCTGGCGCACCATACATCGAACTCCGTTATGCCGAAGTGCTCTTGAACCTGGCAGAGGTATGTGTCGGTTCTGGACATAATGCGGAGGCTATCGACTATCTGAAGCAAATTCGCCAGCGTGCCGGTTATGCTGCTGGTGCCGAGGGATTGAACGACATCAATTTGGCAGACGAAGCCACCTGCATGTCCGCTGTCCTCTACGAGCGCATGATAGAATTGGCTTACGAGGGCAAGCGCTTTGACGATATGCGCCGTTGGTTGCTCTTCGACGGTGGCGCCAACTTCAGCGAAGTGGAGGGTTGCCCTGCCACCTGGCAACTCACCGGCTGGGACCAAAACACATGTAAGTGGTTGGGCTTCACCCCGTTCAATGGTCAGCGCCGCGAGAACATGGAGTTCCGTCTGTGCGATGGTCTTGGCAATGGAGACATGGCCAAGGACTCTATCCTCCAGTGCTTCATGAAGTTCTACGCCAACTTGATTAAGGTGAACGATGCCCCAGATGAGTATCCCGATGCCTTCGAGGAAGGAGGCTATGGCAACATGCCTGCCGATGTCAATTACTTGACCGACTTTGTCTCTATGGACCTCACCAAACCTATTGAGACCGAGCAGGAGAACCTGAAGAAGTTCTACTCTCAGTATTTTGTCCGCAAGATGAAGAAGGGCGACTCTTACGACTCAAATCAGATTCCCGAGACAATGCACTACTTTGCCAAGTACTATTTCCTCGGTTTGACGCAAGGTGCCTTGAACACCGACACCGGTCTGGAACAGACCATCGGTTGGCAAGACTCGAACAACGGCAATGCCAACGGTACGTTCGACCCATTGAAATGATATTAGGGGAGGGAAAGGGATTACTAATAGTTAATCTTTATTAGTTCCTATTGATAGCAATACAAGAATCCATTGATAGCGATACAATAATCCCTTTTCTCCCCTTTAAATCCTTTTCCTTTCCCCCCATATAACCCAAGAATAATATTTTTCTCCCATTTAATAACACCCAAGTATGAAGTTAAGACAAATCAGTGCAGTGGCACTCTTGGCTGCCGCTTCCATTCCCCTTTATGCACAATATCCTCAAACTACGCCCGAAGCCCAGCAGAAATGGAAAGTCAAGGAGCACTTCGAGGACTCTATGTCCAACGTAGCTTGGCAAAAAGCCCTGCCCATCATTCAGGAAGAGGCACAACATGGTCGCCCCTGGGTACAGTGGGCACATCGACCATACGACCTGCCACAAGCCGACATTCCTGCCTTCCCAGGAGCCGAGGGCGGCGGCATGTACTCCTTCGGTGGACGTGGTGGTAAGGTACTTGTAGTCACCAACTTAAACGACCGTGGTCCCGGCTCTTTCCGCGAGGCATGCGAGACGGGCGGTGCCCGCATTGTGGTCTTCAACGTCAGCGGCATCATCCGTCTGGAGACACCAATCAACGTGCGTGCCCCCTATATCACCATTGCCGGACAGACCGCTCCTGGAGACGGTATCTGCATTGCCGGCGAGTCGTTTGCCGTCAACACCCACGACGTCGTAGTGCGCCACATGCGCTTCCGCCGAGGCGAGACGGGCGTCGAACATCGCGAAGACAGTTTCGGTGGTAATCCCGTGGGTAACATCATGATAGACCACTGCTCGTGCGAGTGGGGCTTGGACGAGAACATCTCTTTCTACCGCCACATGTACGACGAGAGCGAAGGTCAATACAAATCCACGGCGCACAAGTGGCCCACCGTCAACGTGACTATCCAGAACACCATTTCGGCCAAGGCGCTCGACACCTACAACCACTCGTTCGGTTCTACCCTGGGTGGCGAGAACGCTGCCTTCATCCGCAACCTCTGGTCATGCAACACAGGTCGCAACCCATCCATTGGTTGGAACGGCGTCTTCAACTTCGTCAACAACGTGGTTTACAACTGGGTACACCGCTCTTCGGATGGCGGCGACTATTCCGCTCAGTTCAACATGATCAACAACTATTACAAGCCAGGTCCTGCCACCCCAACTGACAAACCAGTCGGCTACCGCATCCTGAAACCCGAATCGGGTCGCTCCAAGTTGGACCACCATGTCTATGGTCGCGTCTATGCCGAAGGCAACATCATGGAGGGCTATCCCGAAATTACTGCCGACAACTGGAACGGCGGCATTCAAGTTGAAGAAAACGCCAACTGCAAAGAGGGCGACTTCGACCACGCCAGCTACATGCGTCAGCGTCGTCCCGCACCAATGCCTTGGTTGCATATCCTCTCGGCACAGGAGGCTTACGACTTTGTGCTCGACAATGCCGGTGCCACCGTCCCTTGCCGCGACATTGTGGACCAACGCATCGTCGAGGAGGTCCGCACCAAGCAACCTTACTACGTCAAGGATGCCATTAAGTATCAAGGTGATGTGAGCGGTCTGGCCCCTAAGTCGCAGGCCGAAGACGGCTCCTTCAAGTACCGCCGTATGCCCAAAGACAGCTTCAAGCAGGGCATCATCAACGACCCACGTCAGATGGGCGGATATCCCGAATACAAAGGTCAGCCCCGCAAGGACACCGACGGTGACGGTATGCCCGACGATTGGGAGAAGGCTAACGGCTTGAATCCCAACGACCCAAGTGACGCCAATGGCGACATCTCGGGCGACGGTTACACCAACATCGAGAAGTGGATCAACGGCATTCCGACCAACATCTGCATCAACTGGCGTGACCTGAGTAATAACTTCGACACACTCAAGGCTTATGGTATCAAGTAAAACGAAACTCGCTGTCCTCGTGGCACTTAGCCTCTTGTGGCTCGTCCCATCGACGCTGTTGGCACAAGAGGAACTGAAGTCCGACGGACGCGACACTGCCTACGTGGCCAAGATATTGGGCCGCGTGGCAAAAAACATCTCGGCCGTAGAGTTCAAGGACTCTGCCTCCTACCTGGCAGTCCGCAACATCGTGGCCAATCGTTACTTTGAACTCAACGACATCTACGAGGAACGTGACTCGCTCAAGAAGAACCCCGAGACCAAACCGACCGCCAACGCCGTGTGCGACAGCAAACTCTACCGTTCGCACTTTGCCTTGGCCGCCAAGTTGAGCCTCTACCTCACCGATTCCCAAATTGAACAAGTCAAGGACGGCATCACCATGGGGGTCGTCAAAGTGACCTACGACGCCACTCTCGACATGATTCCTACGCTCAAGGAGGATGAAAAAGTGCAGATTCTGGCCTGGCTCAAGGAGGCTCGCGAACTGGCGCTCGATGCTGAGTCGAGCAAGAAGAAACACGAGGTCTTCGGCAAGTACAAAGGTCGCATCAACAACTACCTCGTCAAGCGCGGCTATGACCTCAAGAAAGAGCGCGAGGAGTGGTACAAGCGCATGGAGGCCGAGGGGCGCAAGCCGTAACCCGATGCCGACCGACGTATCCGCAAGAACGCACACATAGAGAGTGGGCAGGTTTCATCTCTTTGAAACCTGCCCACTATTTCTTTTCGTTTTCGTCTTTTCGTTTTCGTTATCGTTTTGGTTTTCGTTTTGTTTTTCGTTCCCCCTCCTTTTGCACCTCCGTTCCTCCCCTTATGCTACCGGTTTTCTCCTCTTGACCTCGACACGACCTTCTGCCTTGTTTCTACCTTTTAAAGGGAGCAAAAAGGCAGAAGGTCAGTAGAAAGTCAAGGGAAGATTCATCGAAGCAGAAGTAGGGCAAGACGGGCATTAACTCGTATTTTCTTACTTTTCATGACACGAAAATACTTTTTTCCCTCGAAAACAGACCATTATTCAGGAAAAAAGTGTACCTTTGCACCCAAGGAACACCCCGTAAAAACGACTAAAGATGAAAGACAAGCAAGAAATACTGCACTTGTTGAGACTCTACAAGCCTACTGCCGAACGCAAGTATGGCTTGACCCGCCTTGGCATCTTTGGTTCCGTTGCACGTGGAGAACAGACCGAAACCAGCGACGTAGATGTATGTTACGAAGGTCAAGTACCATCCCTGCTTACCTTAGACCGCATCCAAACGGAGTTGGAAACTATCTTGGGCTGCCCCGTCGATTTGGTTCGAGTTCGCGATGGCATGAACAGCCTCTTGAAACAACGCATAAAAAAAGAGGGCATCTATGTTTGATCAGGAAATTGTGATGGACAGTTTGCTGAAGATTCGCAAAGCCATCGAAACCATCGAAGAACGCTCTGCCGTGATAAGTGACCTGAATGCACTTCTCTGCACGCCCAATGGAATGATGCGCATTGATGCCATCTGCATGAACCTGATTGCATTGGGTGAAGCGGTCAAAGGCCTTGACAAACAGACCCATGGAGAACTTCTACCAAAATACCCGGAAGTCTATTGGAGCGGTGTCATGCGAATGCGTGACAAGATAGCCCATCACTATTTTGAGATTGACACCGATGTCGTGTTTCGAACCATACAAGAGGATATTCCTCAAATGAAAGTGGTCGTGGACAAGATAATCTATGACTTGAACGAAAAATAAAGGATTTCATCCGACAGAAAAACGATAGGCACCCAGAAAGAGAAACTTTTTCTGGGTGCCTATTGGTTTAACAACTTCTTGAAAAAAGGAGGCATCAGCCTATCCGTTGATGTTTAACCACTTAAAACAGCGGGGCAACGGAGTGACCAATACGCCAGCCCAAGGCCACGGCAGCGATGCCGAGCAGAAGGCTCAACAGGACATAGAGAAGGAAAGTGGACAACTGGCCGGACTGGAGGAGCGACAGACTCTCCTTGGAGAAAGTCGAGAAGGTGGTAAAGCCGCCACAGAGGCCTACCGACAGGAAAAGGTTGACCGAAGCAGGCATCGACCCTTGACGACTGGACCAGCCCCAAAGGAGACCGATCAAGAGACAACCTGCCACATTAACGACAAACGTTCCCCACGGAAAACCGCCACTGGCGGACCGCAACAAAAGGGACACTCCGTAACGTGCCATGCCCCCCAGGCAACTACCTGCTCCAACCCATAATAATTCCTTCAACATGGTCGATTGCTTAAAAATACGGTTGCAAATATAGGAAAAATAGTCCATACAGCCAAGTTCCAGCCAGCATTATTGTCTTTTTTAATATATATTTGGATAATTATTAAAAAAGTTTTATCAACTTACTGTGTTCTTTATGTCTGGACTTGTCTCAATAATAACTCCTACCTACAATTGTGGTCGTTTCATCGAAGAAACTATCCGTTCCGTCATTGCGCAAACGTATCGGGAGTGGGAGATGATCATCGTTGACGATTGTTCGACAGACGACACCCGGACCATTGTCGAGAAATGGATTGAGGCAGACCCGCGCATTCGGTATTTTTGCAACGAGCAGAACTCCGGAGCAGCCATTACCCGCAACTTTGCGTTGAGACAAGCGACGGGAAAATGGATTGCCTTTTTGGACAGCGACGACCTGTGGGCACCCGACAAGTTGCAAAAGCAGGTCAAGTTCATGGAAGACCATAACTACGACTTCAGCTATCATTGCTACGAAGAGATAGACGAAAGTTCCCGACCGTTAGGCGTTCACGTGGGTGGCTTGGAGAAAGTTGGTCAGCTGGCGATGTTTTCCTGTTGTTGGCCAGGGTGCCTGACAGTGATGTATCGGCGCGAAACGATTGGCCTCGTCCAAATAGAGGACATCCGCAAGAACAACGACACCGCCCTGTGGCTGAAAGTGATACGGAAAGCGCCTTGCTATCTCTTGCCCGAAGAGTTGGCACGCTATCGGCGCCGAGCCAACAGCATCACCCCCAAACCGCTGTGGCAACGCATCTGGGCCCACTATCCGTTGTTCCATGTGGCCGAAAAGATGAACCCGATTGAGGCCACGTTCTGGACGCTCCTGAACGTCGTTGGCAATGGCTACAAGAAGATGTTCTACGTACAGAAAGACAAGTAAGGATATATTCACGGACGAATAGACCCAAACGATTACTATCATAGAAAATGAAAAAAAGAAATATACCTTTTTCACCCCCCGACATCGCCGAGGCAGAAGTCGAATTAGTGGCCGAAGCATTACGTAGCGGCTGGATTACCACCGGACCGAAGACCAAGGAACTGGAACGGAAGATTGCTGCCTTCTGCGGCACCGATCGAGCTGTTTGTCTGAACAGCGCAACAGCCGCGATGGAAATGACCTACCGCGCTCTGGGTGTCGGTCCAGGCGACGAAGTCATCGTTCCAGCTTACACCTACACGGCAACGGCGAGTGCTGCATTGCATGTCGGAGCCACCGTGGTGATGGTGGACAGTCAGAAAGACAATGTGCAGATGGACTACGACCAGTTGGCCGATGCCATTACGGAGCGGACGAAAGTCATCGTGCCCGTCGATTTGGGAGGCATCGTGTGCGACTACGACAAGATATTTGCCATCGTACAGGAAAAGAAGGCATTGTTTCATGCCAACAACGCACTCCAGGAGGCATTTGGCCGAGTCATCGTCCTGTGCGACGGTGCCCACAATTTCGGTGCCCAATGGCACGGGAAACGGGCTGGACAGATAGCCGACTTCACCTGCTTCAGTTTCCATGCCGTCAAGAACTTCACTACGGCCGAGGGAGGTGCCGTCACCTGGCTTAGTCGGGAAGGCATCGACAATGAGGCATTATACCATCATTATCAACTGCTTTCGCTGCACGGACAGAACAAAGATGCCCTGGCAAAAACCAAGTTAGGCGCTTGGGAATATGACATCATCGGCACCTGGTACAAATGCAACATGACCGACGTGACGGCTGCCATCGGATTGGGTCAGTTTCTGCGTTACGACCAGATGCTGCAACGGCGTAGGGAGATCATTACCCGATATGACGAGGCCTTCTGCAATCGTCCTGTCGCTTTGCTGCCACATTACGGCAGCGACTGGGCCAGCAGCGGTCATCTCTACATCGTCCGTATGTTAGGACTGGAGCCAGAGCAGCGAAATCGAGTCATCGAAAAGATGGCAGAGGCGGGAGTCGCCACCAACGTACATTACAAGCCGTTGCCCATGATGACAGCGTATAAGGCCTTGGGATTCAACATCGAGGACTATCCGAATGCCTACAACCTCTTCAAGAATGCCATCACCCTGCCGCTCTATTCCCGCCTGTCGGACGAGGATGTGGAGTACATTATCGAGCAGTTCTTGCAATGTCTTGACAATATTCAATAAGCATTGGTATGTTGAAAAGATTATTTGACATAGTTGCCAGCGGCGTGGGGTTGATCCTGTTGAGTCCGGTGTTCCTCGTGCTTGCCATCTGGATCAAGACCGACTCACCAGGTCCGGTCTTCTACAGGCAAGTGCGAGTCGGAAAAGACAACAAGGATTTCAGAATCTTCAAATTCCGCTCCATGCGAACAGGGTCCGACAAAGGGAGTCAAATCACTATCGGTGGTCGGGATTCGCGCATCACACGTTCGGGATTCTATATCCGCAAATATAAGTTGGACGAACTGGCACAGTTGATCAACGTCTTTGTGGGAGACATGTCGTTCGTCGGACCTCGCCCCGAAGTGCGTCACTACGTCAACTACTACACGCCCGAACAAATGCACGTACTGGATGTCCGTCCTGGCATTACAGACATGTCGTCCATCAAGTATCGCAATGAAAGTGAACTGCTTGCACAAGCCGAGGACCCCGAAAAATACTACATCGAGGTTGTCATGCAAGACAAGTTGAAGATAAATCTGGAGTATGTGTCGCACCATTCCTTTTGGTTCGACTTGAAAATGATATTTAAGACGATTGGGTCAATACTATGATACTTTTTCACAACAGATGAAAGGAAAGTCTCCGGCAGAGATCATCAAGTTCCTGTT
>CACYQQ010000076.1 GCA_902776605.1 uncultured Bacteroidales bacterium
CGGCATCCTGCTCGACATGGTCGGTGCCCCCGATGCCACTTTCTACCGCGAATATTACTCCGACCAATATGCCAGCGACGTGGTCAACCTCATCTGGCAGAAGGCCAAGCAGTTAGGCTATCAGGAGCTCTTCATCGACCAAAAGGGAGCCGGCATCACCGACGACCACCTCTTCGTCAACCGCCAACGCCACATCCCTACCGTCGATATCATCGACACCCGCATGACGGGCAACGGCACTTTCTATCCCTATTGGCACACCACCGACGACACCCTCGACAAACTCTCGGTCAAGACGCTCCAGAAGGTGGGCGACGTCCTGATGCACGTCATCTATTGACCCCGTCGTCCTATTATGAGGGTATTATGAGCCTTCTATGAGCCTTCAAGGAGCCTTCGGTCATCCTTCGGGATGCCTTCGGAAATTTCATTCATTATCAACCCAAGAATTATTAAAGTATTTTGTTATGGCAACAATAAACGAAACACAAGATCAGATTGTCGAGGACTTCAGTGCCTTCGACGACTGGATGGACAAATATCAGATGCTCATCGAGTTGGGCAACAATCTGGAACCCCTCGCCGAGCAATACAAGACGCCGCAGAACCTCATCGAAGGCTGCCAGAGCCGCGTATGGATTCAAGCCGACTACGACGAGGCCTCTCACCTCATCCACTTCACCGGCGACAGTGACGCCGTGATTGTCAAGGGTTTGGTCAGCCTCATCATCAGCGTCCTCAACGACCATACCCCCGACGAGATTCTCAACGCCGAACTCTACTTCATCGAGAAGATTGGCCTCAAGGAGCACCTCTCCCCTACCCGCTCCAACGGCCTCCTCGCCATGGTCAAGCAGATGAGAATCTACGCTTTAGCTTTCAAAGCAAAAGCGTAATTAAATATTAAATACTAAATATTAGCGCTGCTAACACGACAACACGGAGACTCAACACGAACGTAGTGAGTATTAACACGTTAGTATTAGCGTGAACGAAGTGAACATTAACATGAGCGCAGCGAATATTAGCGTGAGCGCAGCGAACTAAAGTATGTGGATTTTCTTTGCCTTTCTGAGCGCCATGCTCCTGGGCGTCTATGATGTATTCAAGAAGATAAGTCTCAAGGACAATGCCGTCATTCCGGTCTTGTTGCTCAACACTTTCTTCTGTTCCTGCATCTTCCTGCCCCTCGTGGTACTCTCGGCCACCGGACATATCGACCGTGACAGCCTCCTCTACATTCCCCGTATCGAGGACCCCGTCATACACCTCTACATCATCCTCAAGTCGGCCATCGTTCTGGCTTCCTGGATATGTGCCTACTATGGGTTGAAGCACCTCCCCATCACCATTGCCTCGCCCATCAATGCCACCCGTCCCATCCTGGCGCTGCTGGGTGCCATCTTCGTCTTCGGCGAACAACTCAACGGTTGGCAATGGGCCGGTGTCATCGTCTCCATCATGGCCTTCGGTCTCATCTCGATGTCCGGTCGCAAGGAGGGTATCTCACCCAAGCACTCTATCTGGATGTGGTTGGTCATGGCCGGCACGCTGATTGGCGCCGTGAGTGGTCTGTACGACAAGTTCCTGGTGGGTGACCCCGCCAACGGACAAGGCCTCTTCGGCATCTGGCACAACCGAGGCTTCAACAAGATGATTATCCAGTCCTGGTACAACTTCTATCAGGTCCTGATGATGGGCATCGTCTGCCTCTTGCTTTGGGCGCCTCGCAAGCACCGTCGGAAGCATCCGTTCCAGTGGCGTTGGCAGATACCTTGCATCTCTATCTTCCTGAGCATCGCCGACTTCTGCTACTTCTATGCCCTCTCCCAACCCGACGCCCTCATCTCCATCATCTCGTTGGTTCGACGTTCGGGCGTCATCGTCGGCTTCATTGCCGGCTGGCTCTTCTTCAAGGAGAAGAACATCAAGTCGAAGGCGCTCGACCTCCTCTTCGTGGTCATCGCCATGGTGCTCCTGTGGTTGGGTAGCCGATAGGAAAAGAGCGGTTCGATGCAGAACCGACATTATAATAAGACAATATTTCAAAGTTATGAAAAACATAGTTATTACCCTTTTGCTCCTGCTGGGCATGTGCTCGGCATCGGCACAGTTGATCAAAGAGAAAGAACCCGTTGACCCGAAATATCTGACGGGTGCCGTGCCTGTCGTTGATGGCAAAGTCACCTTCTCGTGCGACATTCCCGTCCGCTGCAAAATGTCGCAGGACACGCTCTTCCGCTATGTCCACCGTTGGGCAAACTACTTCTTTTCGGAACAGAAAGCCCTCAAGTACTACGACTTAGGCAGCGACCGCAAGGCCTTCATCCATGACCTGGGTGTTGCTCAATATCTGGTATTCAAGAACAAGGCTCTCGCTTTGGACCGCGCCCGGATTTTCTTCCGCCTCAACATCAAGCAGGAGGACGGCAAACTTCATGTCTCCATGACCGATATCAGTTACCTCTACGAAGAGGATCGTGAACCGCTCAAACTGACCGCCGAGGAATGGATTACCGACGAATATTCCCTGAACCGCAAGAAGACGGGCTTCCAGCACGGCGGACAAGGAAAATTCCGCAAGAAGACCATCGACCACTTCGAGGAGATTATCTCCGACCTCCAGTTGTTCTTGGAAATGCTCGCCAAGCCCAAAGAATAACCACCCCCTCCCTCTTCTCTCCTCCTTATGCTGTCGCAGAAGTGTGACTGTCTTTTCTCTTTTTTTCTACCTTCTTTCTCCCTTTTAAAGGTAGCAAAAAGGCAGAAGGTCGATAGCGGACCAGTCGAAAGTCTGTCGGAGCAGAAGGGGATGAACTTACCCAGATTTATCAACCATTTAAAAAATTATACCCTACCATGAGAAAGTTAATTATCCTATGTACTTCTCTACTACTCTGTGTTCCCGCCTTCGCCAAGAAGAAGGCACCCGAACCCACCGACCGTGAGGTATGGACCACCCTCCTCTACCGCATGGCGCAACCCGTCCTTGAACCGATGTCCGAGGGCCGTCTGCAACAGGTCATGACCTACGAGAACGGCAACCTCGAAGTATCGCCCACCTGGGACGGTCGTAACAAGAAAGTGACCTACATGGAGGCATTTGGCCGTCTCATGGCAGGTCTGGCTCCGTGGCTCTCTCTGCCCGACGACGACACCGCCGAGGGCAAGCAGCGCAAGCAACTGCGCGAGTGGGCATTGGCCTCCTACCGCCATGCCGTTGACCCCAAGAGCCCCGACTACCTCGGCTGGGGTAGCGGTGGTCAGACGTTGGTCGATGCTGCCTACTTGGTCGAGAGTTTCCATCGCGGCTACGAGGCGCTCTGGTTGCCTCTTGACACCATCACGAAGTTACGCTATATCCATGAGTTGCAACAACTTCACCGCTACGATCCTCCTTACCAGAACTGGTTCCTCTTCTGCGGCATGGAGGAGAGTTTCTTGCTCAAAGCTTCGGCCGACCCTGCTGTCCGCGAGGCGCTGAAGCACCCCGAGCGTTTTGCCGACAAGGTGCAGATGCCTGCCGGCGGTCCTATCTACGACTCGTTCCGCATCAAGACGGCGGTCAACAAGGCCGAAGAATGGTACATCGGTGACGGTTGGTATGCCGATGGTCCGTCGTTTGCCTTCGACTACTACAACTCGTATGTCATCCAACCCATGTATGCCGAGTGCCTCGAAATGGTGTGCGACGTCCAACCTCGCAACAGCTATCTCGTTCATAGTCTTGACCTGAACTACAAGACCCTTGGCCCGAAGGAACGTTTGGCAGAAGTCCGTAAGCGTATGCAGAAGTACAGCTGCATCCTGGAGCGTTTTGTCTCGCCCGATGCCACCTACCCTGTCTTCGGTCGCAGCATCCCTTACCGCTTGGCCGTGTTCCAGCCTTTGGCTATGTTGGCTTGGCAGAAGCGCCTTCCTGAGCAGTTGCCCAACGGTCAGGTGCGTGCCATGCTCACCGCTGTGATGAAACGTATGTACAAGGGCGACCTCCAACAGCTCTTTGGTCAGAAGCCGGATGCCGATGCCCCCACCAACTTCAACCAGGGCGGGTTCCTCACCATCGGCTTCGTTGGCAGTCACCCCAATGTGGCTGACATCTACACCAACAATGGTTCGCTCTACATGACCTCGCTTGTCTTCCTGCCTTTGGGTCTCCCTGCCGACGACCCATTCTGGACCGACGCTCCGCAGCCTTGGACCTCGAAGAAAGCGTGGGAGGGTCAAGACTTCCCGAAGGACCACAAGTGGAAGATCAATCCTCAGATTCTCTATTGGGAGTAAAGGACTCTCCCCGACCCTCCCTATGAGGGAGGGAGAACCATATATAGTATCTATAGTCAATATAGTCCCTTTCTTCCCCAATCCCCACTTAACCCCTCAACTCTATGAAACTATTTCCTTTCTTTATATTGTCTATCGCCTTGGCATCGTGCAGCACGTTGCCCAAATTGCCGAAGGCGGATGCCACTTTGGCTGTAATGCAACGGGTCAACGACCATTGGCAGTCGGAACATCCCATCAAGCCTGCCACGGCGTGGAAACCTTATGCCGACTACTCGCCTTTCTGGCAGAATGCCGCCTATCACACCGGCAACATGGCTGCCTGGCAAGTGACGCACAACGACCAGTGGCTCAACTACTCTCGTCAATGGGCGGAGGGTGCCAAGTGGATGGGTGCCACGTCGAACGACACCGTCAAATGGAAATACTCGTATGGCGAGAAGCCCGAGTTTGTCCTCTTCGGCGATTGGCAGATCTGTTTCCAGACCTATGCCGAACTGTGGCAGATTGACAAAGCCGCTGGATTGGCCGATGATGACCCGCGCCAAGTGGAGAAACTGGCTCGTGCGCGTGGCGTCATGGAATACGAGATGAGCACCCCGAAGAACGACTACTGGTGGTGGGCCGATGGCCTCTATATGGTCATGCCGGTCATGGTCCGGTTGGGCAACATCACGGGCAATCCGCAATACGGCGAGAAGCTCTATGAGTATTGGATGTATGCCAAGAACCTGATGTACGACAAGGAGGCGCACCTCTTCTACCGCGACGGTAAGTACATCTATCCCAAGCACAAATCCACTTCGGGCAAGAAGGACTTCTGGGCACGTGGCGACGGTTGGGTCTTTGCCTCGCTGGCCCGTTGCATGGACGAACTTCCTGCCGACTATAAGTACCTCGACGAGTTCCGCCAGACCTATCTGGAGATGGCCGTGGCCGTTGCCGCTGCCCAACAACCGGAAGGATATTGGACGCGCTCCATGCTCGACCCCGACCATGCTCCTGGACCTGAAACCAGCGGCACCGCGTTCTTCTGCTACGGTATGCTTTGGGGCATCCGCAACGGCCTGTTGCCCAAGAAGGAATATCTCCCTGTCGCCCTCCGCGCTTGGCAATATCTCACCGAGACGGCGCTCCAACCCGACGGCAGTCTCGGCTATGTCCAACCTATCGGCGAACGTGCCATCCCCGGTCAGACCGTTGACCAGAAGAGCACCGCCTCCTTCGGCGTCGGCGCTTTCCTCCTGGCTGCCAAGGAGATGTACCTGCTGAGCAAATAACATATTTCAAGGTTTGTAAGTCTTTGCACTTGCAAACCTTGATTACTTATCCAATTGTATTGAAATGAAACTTATCATCGCATTAGTAGTAATCGCCGCCGTCGCCATTGTTACGTTATCGGCCATCGCCAAAAACAAAAAGACGGCTCCATCCAATCCATCGACCAACTTCCTCGTTCCTGAAGAAACGCTTTCCTCGCTGGAAATCACGCAGAAAGAGAAGGGAACCCGACTAACCGCCCATATCAACACCAGCCTGAACGACTTCAACCAGCAGGATGATTATCCTTGGGAGTGCGTTATCTATATTCCTTACGAGTGTGACCGCTCAACAGGCTACCCCACCGACCAAGGAGAAAAGGAACTTAACCGCCGCTTCCCGAAAGTGGATGCGGCCTTAAAAGGCAACGGAGAGCTTCCCAACGCCATCTTCATCTGCAAAATCATTGGTGGCAACATGGCAGAATGCACTTGGATGGTGCACGATGCCGACAAAGCAGAAATACTCTTGCGCCAACTATCTGAATCCGACGACGACCTCTACGGATTGGAATTCAACATCCAAGAAGACAAAGATTGGTACTGGTTCAACTATTTCCAAGATAGGCAACATGCTGCCAAGTTCTACATCGACGACAAGATTAAGGAACACTTTGGAGACTTAAAGTTGATTGACATTGAGGCAAGTAACTCGGATAGGGATGAAGCAATGCTCATTCTCGTCACTGTAGGTTACATTGACCGATCCACCTACATGCAGACGGCTTTGCTTGACAAGTTAGAGGGCTACCTCAATCATATTCAATCAGATACATTCAAATCGGAGTACCCAGAACCGAATGTCGCTATAGAAATAACTTTTGAACAATTGCCCTCTCGTCTTATCATCCAAAGTCTCTATAAAAGCTATCATTGGGTTGAAAGCAATGGTGCCAAATTGCGCATCAGCGTCAACAAAAGATATCTGACCATCACTCGCGACGAAAAGGGCGACTACTATTATCATTGGAGTGACGAAATACCGGAATAACCCAATCGGCTTCGACTACCCTCTGCCACGCCAAAGTGAAAGATTGAACTTCTCCTTGCATCGGAACAGGACAATCGTTCACAAGAATTCGGGAGGGGTTCTCACAAACCAAAAGCGTCCGCAATGCTTTTCAATCGCATTGCGGACGCTTTTATTTCTATTGTACTGCAAGGGACAATTATTCTACGCTGTTCACCTCCATCGATATCAAATCCCAGCGAGACACTTTGAAGGCGGTGGAGTCAGCCTTATTGCGGAAAGTACAAGAGACGTGCACCATGACCGAGTCGGCGCTGCCAACCTGAGCAAGCAGAGGTGAAGTCTTGTACGAATAGAACAATCGACCGGTTTGGAACCCTTGACCGGTATGTCGGTTCAGCAACATACGCAAGTGAATACCATCCTCCTTCACCTCGTCGCAAACCACGGTCAACGTTGGCAGCTCCTTGCTGGGACAAACGGTCTCAAAGTCAACCGAAAGATAACCGTTGTAAACATACAGTTGGTGAAGACTCTCAATGGAATGCAGGCTGTCGGGCTGCGAGGCAACAGCAATCAACGAATCTTCCTCTACGCTTTTTCCTGCCATCAGGATGGGAGCGACAGGAATCTTGGTGCATGAGTACAACTCGGCATCCTTCACAATGGGCTTTCCTGTCTCGGGCTCCACCGAATAATTGGATTGGTCATACTTGCAGGAGATATAGGCTCGTTCCGAATCGCCGAAACCTTTGTCGCCCAACGTGGCGTAGATGCTGTTATTCGTCAAGGAGGCAACACCACCGCCATCCAGCCAGGCGCGGCAAACGCCCTTGTCATCGACATAAATGGTGGCAGGGCACGAAAAGAGACCCTCATACGTCGGGTTGTCACCGTCCTTGAGGCAACTCGTCAAAGTGCTGAGTGAGAGACAGGTCACAAGACCAGTCATGATTGTTTTGCAAGTCATAGTGATATATTGTTATAGTTTGTCAATTATTTACCCATTTATTCTGGCGCCTGCGACGGCTCCGGTTTCATCTCGATGTTCTGCATTGTGCAATAGGAAGGACAATCTTCCAACATCCACATGTAATTGTCGATGTGTGCGAGCTTCGGAACGACGGACTGAGGCTTTTCGGCATAGTGTACATACGAATTATTGTACTGCAAGAACATTTATTCTACGCTGTTCTCCTGCATCGTTATCAAATCCCAGCGAGACACTTTGAAGGCCGTAGAGTCAGCCTTGTTGCGGAAAGTACAAGAGACGTGCACCATGACCGAGTCGGTGCTGCCAACCTGAGCAAGCAGAGGTGAAGTCTTGTACGAATAGAACAATCGACCGGTTTGGAACCCTTGACCAACATGTCGGTTCAGCAACATACGCAAGTGAATGCCATCCTCCTTCACCTCGTCGCAAACCACGGTCAACGTTGGCTGCTCCTTGCTCGGACAAACGGTCTCGAAATCAACCGAAAGATAACCGTTGTAAACATACAGTTGGTGAAGAATCTCAATGGAATGCAGGCTGTCGGGCTGCGAGGCGACAGCAATCAACGAATCTTCCTCTACGCTGTTTCCTGCCATCAGGATGGGAGCGACAGGAATCTTGGTGCACGAATACAATTCTGCCTGCTTCACGACCACTTCTCCTGTCTCGGGCACCACCGAATAATTGGATTGGTCATACTTGAAGGAGATATAGGCTCGTTCCCAAACGCCGAAACCTTTGTCGCCCAACGTGGCGTAGATGCTGTTATTCGTCAGGAAGGCAACACCACCGCCATCCAGCCAGGCGCGGCAAACGCCCTTGCCATCGACATAAATGGTGGCAGGGCACGATAAGAGACCCTCATACGTCGGGTTGTATTCGGGCTCCGCTGGTTTCATCTTGATGTTCTTCATTCCGCAATAGGAAGGGCAATCTTCCAACATCCACATGTAATTGTCGATGAGTGCGAGCTTTGGAACGACGGACTGTGGCTTTTCGGTAAAGTGTACAAACGAATAGATGGTATTGGTCCAATACTTCGTGTCGGGATCCTGCACCATAAGACGCACGCAAGCGGCCTCCAGCTCCAACCCCGTACCACTATCCGGCACCATTGTCATGAAGATTGCATCTTTGCCCGACAGGACAAAATAACCATCCTTCTGCGTGGTGGTAAAAGCCACTTCCCGCTTCGTATCGTCGGCAGCAAGTGCGGCAATGCGGACATTGGCCAACGGCGTACCTTCGGCGGCCGTATATACCTGTCCAAAGACTTGGAACTTATTCACTTGGATGGGACACACCTCAACGACAGGATCATCCTCCTCCGAACAACTGCTGTAGCCCATCAGCACAGCGCTTGCCAACAACAAGGTCGCAACCTTGTTCAACTTCATTGGTTTCATACTTTTCATGCGATTAAAAGATAATATTTATAGGAATGTAAATACTCTGACAGCATCGGGTTAAGGCTCAGGGTCTCGATTTCAGTGTCAACCCTGTCCAACCCTCGTAGATATAACTCTTCAGATTGTTGTTATCGACATAATTGAAGACGTTCAACTCCAGTCTCAAATCGACCGAGTCGGGAGCCAACGTACCGGACGTATCCTCTGCCACAACACGCATACTGTCGGAATAGGCCACCCCATACGAACAGAACTGCCCCAAACCATCCGAATAGGTTGTATCAGCAGGCACGGCACCGATATCATCGAAGCAATACTTGGTGATGACGCGAGCATTGCGCAACGTCTTGGACTCCTCCTGAAAGATGGTTCCCTGTATGCGGAAATAGACGCGCGAAGAATTATCCGGTTCAAACTCCGGATTTAAATAATCTTTCGTATCCTCGAGAGGCCCAACAGTACAACTGCTACTGCCCACCAGCACCAGCAAGGCACACAGCAGCAATCGTAATCCAATGAGCAAGCAGTTATTCTTCATTCTTTTCGTTATTAAGTATTTAACTCCATTCAATTCTCATTTGTTCGGTTCTTTCACTTCCCTTAGGAACTCCCCTTAGAAGCGTCGTCCCTCCCATTCATTCGTCCCTGTCACTTCCTTTTCACTTCTCTGTCACTTCCTTTTCACTTCTCTGTCACTTCTCTGTCACTTCCTTTAGTTTCCTTTAGTATATCAACCTCACTCCCGCCTGTACCGAGAAGCAGCAAGGATGTTCGGTGCGGTAGGTTGGCACGTCCGACCCGTTGTCGAAGAAGTAGGCCACATTGGGTTCGACATAAAGTCCCCAATGGCGGGCAAACTGGAACTGAACGCCCACGGCGGTGTTGACCGACCATTGCCAATCGGGCATCGACAACGTCTGGTCACCGCGTTCGGCATGAAGCAGACGTTCTGCCATCGTGCCGCTCGAAGCATAACATTGCCAACGGCCACGACTGAACACCGTATATTGCACCGACAACGGCACGCCCAGATAATACAGCTCCTGCTGGTAGGAACCGAAAGTGCACTGGACGTCGGACGACAACTTTGTGTAGGCCAGACCAGTAACAAGGGACAGGCGCTCCTTCAAGTGGCAACTCACCGTGGCTCCCAGCGTCATGGTCTTATGATTGCCAATCTTCTTCACCTCGTCCTCGTCGGCTTTCGGGAGTTCGGGAGCAGTCAACGGAGCCTTGTGCAAGGCCTCCAACTGAACGTTGTTCTCCAACTTATCCAACTCGCCCAAGAAGGCCGGTGCCGACCCATTCACCGCAACGTAGTTGACACGCGTCATGTCCACGACCTTCAGATTGTTGATGTAATTATTGCTCGACGATATTTGCGAAACATTGCCGCTTCCGCCAACGCCCAATCCGGCGCTGACCGACCAACGGGGACGGGGCGCGATGTCCAGACAAGCAATTTTACCTTGCAAGACACGGTCCATTTCCAGCAGCACGGCGGCCTCTTCGCTATGCATCAACGAGTCGGCATAATCGGCCGTAACGTTCTGTCGCGCAGGCTCTTGGCTCACGGGTACGGCCATAGGTTCCGATGCCGTTTGTTCGTTCACGGTCGTTGCCTCATCCTTCGGGATGCCTTCGGAATGCCTTCGGGACGACTCCGGCTCGGACAAGATAATTTTTGCCTCGGCCAAGGGCTGTCGGTTCGGCGTGCGCAATGCCTTCTGCACGGGTTGTACCGACTTCGGGTTCGCCGTCGGCTGAGGCTCGCTCGTGGCAGGTTCGACCTCCTTCTGCCCTTCGGCCAACGATGGTTGCCAGTCGTCGGGAGTAGCTGGTACAGAGGCCAATGGCTCGCGGAAATCGGGCAACACGGGGTCTCCGTCGGACAGGCCCAACCACACTCCGCCGCCCACCAGCAAGAGGAGCAACAGGATGGCGGCGGCGCGCCATAACCAGGTGCGCAACGGCACCACGGGGGCTGGTTTCACTTGTGGCGCAACGCCCGGAGCTGCCTCCGCACCTACCGATGCAGCGATGCTTGCCCAACCATCAGCTGGCGCAGGTGCCTCGAAGTTCTGCATCGAGGCTCGGCATTCATTCAGCCACTGCTTGTCAAGTTCGTTGTTCGTCATAGGTTCTCTTTGCGCCACGCCTCTATTTTGGCCGACAGTTGGCGGCGTGCATGAACCAACTGCGATGCCGACGACTTCTCGTTGATGCCCAACTGTTGGGCTATCTCTCTGTGTGACAAGCCGTCAATCACATAGAGGTT
>CACYQQ010000077.1 GCA_902776605.1 uncultured Bacteroidales bacterium
CGCCCCAGCTGCATTGGCATCGTCCGAGCCGTTCATCGAACTCTTGGGATATATGGATTTGGCACAAGCCGTAGCCAGCACCAGACAAATCATTAGTGGACAGAATATTCTTCTCATGCGCGTTTATACATAACAAACAGCGGCAAAGTTACTAAAAAGCGCCGATATAACCAAATATAATTAAGAAAAATTAAATCCACTCATTGTTTTTTAGCGTTTTTTTTGGACATCTCCGTTTTTTAGTGTAACTTCGCGCCGCCTATATATAGAGCCTGTACCTCGCGCACGACTCTACATGGCATTGCCGGCAACCCAACGTCGTGGCAATCTCCTATCCCTTCAGGCAACCGCCTCATCCACCCTTCCTCCTATTGGGTCGTGACGATGTTTCTGCCTTCTTTCTACCTTTTTCCTACCTTTTTGCTCCCTTTTTGCTTCTTTTAAAAGGCAGCAAGTTGACCCAAGGTCGAGGGTAGGTCAACGGAAGGTCAGTAGCAGCAGAACTGGATCGACGAAGGATGACCACCGAATCTACGAACGGTCATAATAGGCTCATAATAGGGTGATAATAGGAAGGACACGACTTGTCGGTTCTACAACAATACAACCAACCAACGGGGCATTCTCCTTGCCCCACAAACAGTTATGTGATTATGTCAACCATCATACTTGGCATCGAATCCTCTTGCGACGACACCTCGGCTGCCGTCCTCCAAGACGGTGTACTTCTCTCCAACGTCATCGCCAGTCAGTCGGTTCATGAAGCCTACGGCGGCGTTGTTCCCGAATTGGCGTCGCGCGCTCACCAGCAGAACATCGTACCTGTTGTGAGCGAAGCCATCAAACGGGCCGGACTCAAACCCTCCGACCTCACCGCCATCGCCTTCACCCGTGGTCCGGGCTTGATGGGTTCCCTCTTGGTCGGACTCTCGTTTGCCAAGGGTCTGGCATCGGCGCTCAACATCCCCATGATTGACGTCAACCACCTGCAGGGCCACGTCATGGCGCACTTCGTCATGGAGGGCGAACGCAAGGAGGACGGCTCGCTCAACGTGTTGCCCAAGGAGGTTCCCACCTATCCGTTCCTCTGTCTTTTGGTCTCGGGCGGCAACAGTCAAATCATCCGAGTCAACTCCTACAAGGATATGGAGGTCATCGGACAAACCATCGACGATGCGGCCGGCGAGGCGTTCGATAAGTGCGCCAAAGTCATGGGATTAGGTTATCCGGGCGGCCCCGTCATCAACCGCTTGGCCAACGAGGGCGACCCCAACCGCTTCAAGTTCGCCAAGCCTCACATCGAGGGTCTGAACTACTCGTTCTCGGGCCTCAAGACCTCGTTCCTCTATACCCTTCGCGATGCCGTCAAGGAGGACCCCGACTTTGTCGAAAAGAACAAGCAGGACCTCTGCGCCTCGCTCCAGAAGACCATTGTCGATATCCTCATGGACAAGGTCAAGAAAGCCGTCAAGGAGACCGGCATCAAGCAGGTTGCCGTGTCGGGTGGCGTATCGGCCAACAGCGGTGTGCGCGACGGTCTCTCGGCCCTCGGTCAGAAGTATGGCTGGAAGGTCTTCCTCCCTCCGTTCAAGTTCACTACCGACAATGCCGCCATGATTGCCATCGTCGGCCAACACAAATACCAGGATCATGATTTCTGCTCTTTCGACGCCCCTTCTTTTGCTCGCGTTACAGACAAGTTCTGACCCCGAATACATCCCGCCCAGCGACAGGGCCTACATCGATGAACAGACGTACATCGACAACCGTGCCGACTCGGTACAAGGCACCGATCATTCGTTCGTAGGGCCCGGTCCTATCTTGGTGCACTTCGAGGCGACCGTCAATCCCGACTCTGCGGACTATGTGGCATGGGAGATTGCCAACGACAACAAGTTCGAGGACATCCTTGTCACCTACCGCGAGTCGAACATCGACTATACTTTCTCAGAAACGGGCGACTATTTTGTCCGCTTCAACTACCGCTATATAGGAGAAGAGGGAGACGGCAACTACCTCGAACCCTATTCCATCAAGGTGACCGAGTCGTTGCTCCAGATTCCAAACCTCATCACCCCCGACTCGCCGACGGGCACGAACCAGGTCTTCAAGGTTAAATATAAGTCGCTTACGTCGTTCGAGATGTGGGTCTATAACCGTTGGGGACAGCAACTCTTCCACACCAAAGACCCTGCCCAGGGGTGGGACGGCACGCAAAGCGGTCGGCCTGTTCCAACGGGTGCCTACTACTACCTCGTCAAGGCCAAGGGCACGGACGGCATCTCTTATACCAAGAAAGGGGACATCAACGTACTGAGAACCAAGGAGGTAATGAAACAGTAGGGAGAATAGGAAAAGCGAGTCGATAACGCACTATGGTTCCGAGGGTTCGCGACAATTGGGCCTTAGTCCTTTGTACTTAGTCACTTTGTCCCTTTCTCTTGTCCCTTTGTACTTAATTAAAAAGCAATGATAAAAAAACTATTTCCAACCACTATTGCCATTCTTTTGGCGACAACACTCTTTTGGGCATTCCGCACACAACGCAACCTCAAACCCGAACTTCCCATGATGCTCTCCTACGTCTCAGCACCGAGGTTTGAGCACCAAACAGAGATATACGGAGAGAAGGTTGACCTCTCTCGCTACGACCGCCACGAACGCTTTGACCGCGAATTGTCGAACATGTGTTTCGGCCATACCAGTACCTCGCTCATCATCAAACGCGCCAACCGCATCTTCCCGCTCATCGAACCAATCCTCAAGGAGGAGGGTGTGCCCGAGGATTTCAAATACCTCTGTTGCATCGAGAGCAGCCTCGACATCCGTGCCCTTTCGCCCGTCAAGGCGGCAGGCCTTTGGCAATTCATGTCCGAGACGGGCAAACGCTATGGCCTCCAGATTGACTCGGAAGTGGATGAACGTTACAACATCGAGAAGAGCACCCGCGCCGCCTGTCGTTACTTCAAGGAGGCCTACGAGAAATACCACGACTGGCACTCGGTTGCCGCCTCCTACAACGCCGGCATGAACGGCATCTCCCGCCGCTTGGACGAACAGCAGCAGAAGTCGGCGCTCGACCTATTGGTGGCCGAAGAGACCTCGCGTTACATGTTCCGCATCATGGCGATGAAGGAGGTGATGCGCGACCCCTATCACTATGGTTTTGTGCTATATAGCGACCAACTCTATCGCCCCATCGAGACCCGCGCCATCACCGTCAAGACCTCTATCCCCAACATCACGGAGTGGGCCAAGAAACAGGGTTGCAGCTACTACCACCTCAAGGAATTCAACCCCTGGCTGCGTGCCAACAAACTCACCGTTCGCGCCGGTCGCACTTACACCATCCTCATCCCCGTCCCCGAACAGATGCAATACGACGGTTCCAAATTCCCCGTCCATTGCGCGGATTGGGTGATGGACAAATGAGCCAAGGCGAGCTTTGGCCAAATTAAAAATTAAAAATGAAGAATGAAGAGATACCATGAGCGAGAAAGGCGACATTATATTATACACGACTTCTGACGGTGTGTCGAAAATTGAGGTAACGCTTCAAAACGATACCGTATGGCTCACACTCGACCAGATGGCAGAGTTGTTTCAACGCAACAAATCGACCATTTCAAGACATATTAAGAACATCTTTGAAGAGGGAGAATTGGACTCCAATTCAACTGTTGCGTTTTTTGCAACAGTTCAAACGGAAGGCAACAGAAAAGTAGAGCGAAATATAGCGTTCTATAATCTCGACATGATTATCAGCGTTGGTTATCGTGTCAATTCCTATCGTGGAGTGCAGTTCCGCCAATGGGCATCTGCTGTTTTAAAGGAATACCTCAAAAAGGGATTCGCCATGAACGACGAACTGCTCAAAAATGCCGGAGGAGGCAACTACTTTGATGAATTGTTAGCCCGCATACGCGACATACGTTCATCCGAAAAAGTATTCTATCGCAAGGTTCTTGAAATTTATGCCCTCAGCATCGACTATGACCCAAGAGTGGAGATGACCAAACAATTCTTTGCTACGGTGCAAAACAAGATGCACTTTGCTGTGCATGGTCACACCGCAGCTGAAATCATCTACGATCGTGCCAATGCCCAAAAAGACTTTATGGGTCTTACCTCATGGACAGGCATGATGCCCAAACGCTCCGACGCCGAATATGCCAAGAACTATCTCAACGAGGAGGAAATAGATATGCTGAACCGTATCGTCAACCTCTATATCGACTTCGCCGAAATCCGCGCCAAAGACCACAAGCCGATGTACATGCGCGACTGGATTGCCAAATTGGATGACTTCCTGCGATTGTCGGACAAAGAGATCCTTGCCAATGCGGGTACAATATCAGCAAAATTGGCCAAAGAGAAGGCCGATGCCGAATATGACAAGTTCAAGGAAAGAACGGCGAACGAACTAACCCCAGTAGAAATCCATTTCCTCGAGAACTTTGAAAAAGAACAGAAACGAATCCTCAATCAAGTAAAGAGATAAAGATTTGAAATATGATTTCCTACCTTGACCAACTGGACCGTCAACTGATGCTTTGGCTGAACTACGATGGTGGTTCCGTCCAGGATCAACTGTGGTGGATGGTGTCGGGCAAGTTCACTTGGATACCGTTGTACCTGTGGTTGTTGTGGTTATTGGTGCTATACTGCCGACCCGTCAAGGTGAATTGGAAGAAGTTGTCGTTGCTGGTGGTGATTACGGCATTGGTCGTGGTCATCAGCGACCAGGTGGCATCGGGCATCATCAAGAATGTCGTGATGCGGCCACGACCATCGCGCCCCGACTCGGGCATCGCAGAATGGATTCACATCGTCAAGGACTATCGCGGAGGTCATTATGGATTCGTGTCGAGCCACGCCTCCAACACGTGGGGCGTTGCCTTGTGGTTCATCTTCCTGATCAAGAACTGGTTACGCACAGAGGCCAACACACTTTCGCCCATGCTCCGTCGGGCATTACGTATCACCCTTTGGGCGCTGCCCCTCTGGATGTTGCTCAACTGTTACAGCCGTATCTATCTGGGAGTTCACTACCCTGGCGACATCCTCGGCGGCCTCTTGGTGGGCACGATGGCAGCCTGCATTGCCTACTATATGTTATATCCGATTGGCAGAAAATGGCTTAAACTCGACGAAAAATGAAGAAATAATTCATTTTATGGCAGAAATAGTTGCAAGTTTCCGAAATAATCGCTAAATTTGCACCCGCTTTAACAGAGTATTAACTGTGCTTACTATTGAAAGCGTACGAAGAAAAGGTTCACCTTTTGCCGTTCGGAGCCGCTGGAGGTAAGTGAGCAACAAAACAATAATTAATATGAAAAAAGGTATTCACCCAGAGAACTATCGTCCTGTAGCATTCAAGGACATGTCTAACGACGTGACTTTCATCTCACGTTCGACCATCAACACCAAGGAGACCATCACCATCGACGGTGAGGAGTACCCATTGGTTAAGCTTGAAATCACCTCTGCCAGCCACCCATTCTACACTGGCAAGAACAAGCTCGTCGATACCGCTGGTCGTGTGGACAAGTTCCTCTCTCGCTACGGCAAGAAGAAGTAATTGCTTCTCGACGCAAGCATATAAGGCTACCCGATTGGGTAGCCTTTTTTATTTATTCCATAACGAACAGAATACAATCTTTCGTTTATTTTAAGATTTTTCACTTAAAAGTACTGGAATTGAATACTTTTTTGTATCTTTGTGCCCAAATAATAGAAAACAAGAAGAACTATGTCTAATATAGCAGTAGCTCCGACCAAAGGACAAATATTGGTTGACATCGAAGATATGTCCATGCTGAAGGACATCAAGAAGGCTATCAGCATGGTCAAAGGTGTTGGAAAGATTACGCTTTCCAATCGCAAGTCCAGTTCTTCGTACGAACGTTCTCTTCGAGATCTGGACGAAGGGCGTGTTTATGAATACGACAATCTGGATGACCTGATCAAGGAAATTGAAGGATGAGCACAAAATACAAACTCCGCATCACCGGCGAATGTAAGCAGAACTTGAAACTCTGCAAGCGACGCGGCCTACATTAGAACTAAAAGCCTACGGCAAGAAGAAGTAATTGCTTCTTGAAGCAAGCATATAAGGCTACCCAATCGGGTAGCCTTTTTTTTCGCACCACTAACCTGATGCACACACGAAATCCTACACTTACATTTCGTACAACGAGCTTTTTGACCCGTTTTACTAATGCTTTCAATCGCTCAAATGACGGAAGGGTGAATAATGGCTTGGTACCGTCACAACAGAACCGACACTTTCTTGATGCCTTTGAGGAGAGAGCGAAGACCCTCGTCATTACGGGCTGTCTGCATATTGTATTTGGTCTGCAAGTTCATCAATGAGTCGGCAGGAACATCCAAGGCTGCCTCAAACATCAGGGCTGTCTTTGCCGTGATAGGACGTTTGGCATTAAGTATCTCATTGACAACAGAATATGTCAGTCCCAGGCTATCTGCCAACTGACGCTGACTGATACCACGCGCTTCTATTTCGTCTTTCAGCACCTCCCCCGGATGAGTAGGGAATGCTCCATAACCTAAGTTTCCCATAACTTTTTATTTGTAATGATTAGACAACTCAACAATATTGCATAATCTTTATTGAACTTGATTTCCATTATGATTAGATTATGGCGCAAAGATAATGACAATCAGTAAATAGTTCGCATTTTTTGCGAACTATTTAATAAAAAAGGGTCAAATTCCCTACAATACTACCCGATTGGGTAGCCTTTTCGTACACGTTGGTATAAATAGCTTTCCAAGAACTGATGGTTCAGGCACAGACTGACCTCCACCTAATAGGACAAGACGAACCACAAAATATTCTATTTCACACCTTTCCATTCAAAAAACAATTACTGAATTCTTGCAATTTTGCAAAAAATGCGCTATCTTTGCACCGTGATTCTCAAACACATGCCCACTTTGGGCAAAAGAGAGTCATCTCCAGTTTGATCACATCCGCTTAGGATGCCGTCTCACGAGGAGTTTTTATGAGAAGACGTTTACTTACGTTTGAATCTTGGCGTTCCAAATTCTTCCACAATTAAGTACCACCAAGAAGCAAGCAGTAGTAGATGTCCTATGGGATAAGTATATCCCGCAATGAGTTGTCATCTTTATGACCTTTGGGCCATAGACATGACATATTGTTGCGTACATACTTAGGCGTAGGTCTCTGCACTGCTCGTTTTTGTGGTACGGGTTGTGGAAGGCCTTGGGACGCGGGACGAGCAAGTACAGCCGCCTGCGTCTTTTCTTTGTTATAATTTTAATACTGAATCTGGGGTGGGCTATAGGGCATAGTGAAGTTATGAAAGTACTATTAAATGGAATGTCATTCCAATTTTCAAATGATTTGTCAAAAAGGGATGAAAACACGAAACTTATGGATTCTTGCTGTGACACATTGGAGTTTAACCGACCTCTAACCTTAAAAGACCCAGAGATCAATAATGAAGAGCACTCTCGAAATTATACAAGACGAGACATGGCTGATTTCATCAACTATGTCGAGAACAAACACATTCCATTCAACCTAAATCTCATATACAATAAGTACAGAAATGTTTTGGACGAAATCGAGGAGGATAATTTTAGACAAGTTACAGATGAAGAAATAATGAGGAGATTTACACCACGCCAAGAAAAAGGACAAGAAAAAGAAAACGAACAAGAAGACGAAGACGAAGAACAACAACAAGAAGATAACCAATGAAAAAGTTTCTTATGATTCTTTGCTGTGCCTTGACCGTTTTTACGGTCAAAGCACAGTTCAGCGGTGCAGGTAGTGGCACCGAAGAAGATCCGTATCAGATTACGAATGCGGATGAGTTGACCGAGATGGCTAATTTCTTAGGGAATAAATACAGGAACACCTATTTCAAGTTGATGAACGACATCGACTTGACGGATTGGATAGCAACAAATAATCCATCCAACGGATGGAATCCTATTGGAGACCCATCAAATCCATTTAGGGGGAAATTTGATGGTGCGGGCTATACAATCAAAGGGCTGTACATAAACCGTACGGACTCAGAATATGTAGGATTCTTTGGTTACACTTCTTCTGCCGACATTCATGATTTGAAAGTAACTGGCACAAGTGTTGCAGGAGCAAATTATACTGGAGGTTTAGCTGGATATATCAAGGAATCGACAACTTTAACGAATTGCCATATTACCATTGAATCCTCTTCCTGCATTAGTGGCAACGGCTATGTAGGTGGCATGATAGGCTGGAGCCTTTATTCCACCGTTTCCAAGTGTTCTTACAATGGCAATGTTCAAGGAACAGACAACTACATCGGAGGCCTGGCAGGCTGGGCAGAGTATTCTTCAATAGATAGTTGCTTGGTAGAAGGAGACATGCAAAGTCCAGACAAAGAAGACATTGGTGGCATTGTCGGGCGAGTTAATTCCCGTTTAAGAATGTCCAATTCTCACCATAAGGGTTCTGTATCTGGCAAAAATCAAATTGGTGGCATAGTTGGGCATATGACTTCCGACTATTATTACGACCATATCATTAGTGATTGTTCTCATTATGGTTCTGTGTCTGGAGAAGAAAACATTGGCGGTTTAGTTGGTTTGATTTATCAGTATAGTAGCAGTTCTGCTCACACCTCAACCATTATGGGAAGCACGTGCGGTGGCACAATTAAAGGCTCGAAATTTATTGGAGGCATAATTGGCAAAGACAAAGTTGAAACGGACCAATCTTGTAGCGTAAACATATGTGATTGTTCTTCGAATTGTACCATTTCAGGCCAAACTCACATTGGTGGTATAGCTGGACTAAAGCACAATGGCAATCTTTCCCGATGCTATTCACAATCCAAAATAAGTGGAAAAGGGTACGTAGGCGGCATCGTTGGATATCTCTCCAATGGAACATTAACGAGCAATGTCTCCATTTGCGATTCCATAACTATAAACAGCACATCTAATACATATGGTCGAGTTTGCGGAGCCATAAATAGTGAAACGATGACAGATGAGGGCTACTACATGATGATGGTAGAAAATTATAATTATCAAGATTGGATATATGAAACTACTGATGAAGAATGGAATGGGATAATATCTACATTGGAAAATATAGAACATATAGACGATATTGCTCACATGAGTGTTGAAGAGCTAGCCAGAACACTAACTTCAGTATCTGTGATTTCAAGAGTAACCGGTGAAAAATTCGGCTATTTTTCTGAATTTCAAAATAAGATTACCAAGATTGATGATATGTGTACCGACACATATGATGTTTTTATTATCCGTTACGAACCAAGAGTATTATTCTATTTCCTAATAAATGCAGAATTACCAAATATTATGGTATACACAATGAATTTTGATGATACAGGCAAACCCAAATTCAATATGGGCGGATTAGATGAAATTCATAGTTGTGACCCTGATACAACAGTTATTGAAAGTAATTTATTATCAAACAATGTAAAAAGTAATCATCCGAATGGTTTGAGGAATTGTCGACTATATAATCTAGAAATTGTAAGTAACAAGATGGCAATAAAAATGCCTAAACCTAAAGCAAATGGAGGTTCAACGATTGGAGCAAATGGTACTATGCAAGGCAACCTTGCTTACGACAATTGCGTTATCACGGCTAACGGAGAAGTAATGGATGTAACTGATGATGAGAAAAACGGCACTGGAGTTAGCCTTGAAGCACTAAAGAACCAAAACACATACCTTGGAATTGGTTGGGACTTTATATTTACTTGGGCATTAAACAGCAATGTGGGCTTCCCCTACCTCCAGTGGGAGAAACGCATCAGCGCGATTACTCTGAGCAAGACCGTAGCGAATCTTGTCATCGGCGAAACGATTACATTAGAAGCTACCATCACTCCTCTCGACGCAGACAACCAAGAATTGGATTGGAGTTCTTCGGACGAAACTGTTGCCACCGTAGTTGACGGAATCGTTACAGCTATTGATGAAGGCACCGTTACCATCACCGCAACGGCAAAAGATGGTAGTAATACATCGGCCTCTTGCTCCATCATTGTCTCGACCGCACAAGGTTCTGGCCCTTCCCTTTTCGACATTACCGACGGTGTAGCCCTTAATATTACTAAGATCAAAACATACGACGAGGTCAACTATAACCGCACATTTTCTACGGCTGGCAAATGGCAAGCACTTTATATACCTTTCAGTATTCCAGTTGACACTCTAGCAGACAACGGTCTGGAGGTGGCAGAGTTGAACAATGTCCACATGTACGATACAAACGAAGATGGCAAATTCGACAAGACAACCCTCGAATTCCTCTACCTGAAGAATGGTGCCACGACTCCGAACTACCCTTACCTTATCAAGGCAAGTGAAGCCGGCGAAGTGAACCTCTCCTTACCTAATACGGAGGTATGTGCTACCGTTGCTACCCAGATTGAATGTGCCACTACCCGCCAGACATTCAAGATTAAGGGTACGTACACAGGAGTATCGGGTGTGGATATGTACAACAACAATTACTACGCCATGGGCGGCGGTAGCCTGGTGCGAGTTGTAGATTCGTCAAGTGGTCTCAAACCTCAGCGTTGGTACATGAATATCGAGAATAAGGATGGCTCTCCTGTCGATTATTATGCCCCAAAGATGCGAATCATGATTAATGGTGTGGAGATTGAGGAGGAGGACGAAACGACTGGTATCCACAACATCTCAACCTCTTCGGAGAACGAGACACTTTATACTCTGGATGGCCGCAAGGTAAATTCTGCCGAGACTCTTCCTTCTGGTCCCTATATCAAGAACCGTAAAAAGATGATTGTACGATGAAACGAGAATATACAAAACCTCAGTTCATCGTCTGCGAACTGGACAACGAAAGTCTCTTGATGGCGAACTCTATCCCTGGAGGTGGAGAAATTGACATGGGTGGACGAGCCCCGATTGACGCACCCTCCCTCCGACACAATCTCTGGGACGATTACGAAAAATAAAACTTCCCATCCCCTAAATAAGAAATGAGGGTGTGTCGAAATGGGCACATCCTCTTTTTGAATTCTACTTTCAGCAGTCAAGAGCCTAAGCTAATACTTGACTGCTGATTTTTCCTTATTTGCCA
>CACYQQ010000078.1 GCA_902776605.1 uncultured Bacteroidales bacterium
AGGCACCAGGATAAACAGCAGCGCCCAGAGAGAATATGGAGCCAGAACGACTCTTCTCATCTTACCTGATCCGGTCATTCATAGTCCTCGCTTTCGGATACCAGAATTTGCGTGGTGTCACCACCCACCTCGACCGACAAGGTACAAGGCTTGCCCTCCTGGTCGTTGAAAGCAATCTGGAAGTCCTTGGCATCGGCATACACCCACTTGCCATTCTTGGCGGTATAATGCCCCTTGAAACGAGCCAATTGCACGAGCCAAGTACAACGTTTCTCAGAATAGACAATAGCATAGCTGGGGTAGTCCTGTTGCGTTTCGTCCGAAGACTCATCCATCAGCACCTGTTCCAGAATCTCCTGAACATGCTCCATAGCCTCGGTTGACTCATAGGTGGCCAACTCGGTACAGACATGATTCGTTAAGTTCTTGTAATACGTAAAGTCGGAAGCCGAAATCTGGTTCAAGAAAGCCAGAGCCGTCTTCTCCAAACGCTCTCTCTGTTCCGCCGACGACATAGTTCCATCCGAAGGGTCGGTGGGGAATGTAGGATCGGAAATATCGCCCAATTCTTCTATCCAATCATCTTCCACTTCATTGTCGCTCCTACGGCAAGAGGACAACGCCAACAGCGTTGCCATACCCAAGGCGCAGAACAAGAGAATACTATTCTTTCTCCCAAATAATCCCATAATGATTTATCAAATACGTGAGACAAATTTATGCGATGCAAAGATAGGCATATTATCAAGAATCGCCAAACATTTTTGCATTTATTTGACTTTTCGGTACAAATTTACACCGATTTATATTGTATTTTATACAATTTCGGACGACGGACGCGAGTTTTTGGAGCGTTTCTTGGCAAAATGGCAAAAATCCGTTATCTTTGCGCCACGTTAAGTAGGTGGTCAAAATGAATTAACTATATTTTTCTTCTATTGGGATGCAGATTTCTGTTTTGACCGATGGCGCAATGTAGTCATTGTGCCTGAAGGCAAAGCAGAAAGATGCGCCCAAGAGTGAAAAAGATAGTAATAATGAACATCTCTGATATATATAATTAATTTTGAACAACTACTTACTAATTCCCTTTTTCACAATGGATATTCTGATTATCATACTTATTTTACTTGCCATCATCGCTGCTCTGGTCGGCATCATCGGAGCCATCGTTCCCGCCCTGCCAGGTCCACCCCTCTGCTTTGCCTCGCTGGTCATTGCCTACTTCACCTCGCCTGGCTACATCAGTTCGTCCCTATTGGTCACGATGCTCGTTATCACCGTAGCCGTCACCGTGCTCGACTATATCGCCCCCATCTGGCTCACCAAGTTAGGCGGCGGCTCCAAGCAAGCCATCTGGGGTTCCACCATCGGCGTCTTCATCGGACTTTTCTTCATGCCCGTCGGCCTTATTGTCGGTCCTCTGGCTGGTGCGTTTGTCGGCGAACTCGTTCACGAAGAGAAGTTGGGCAAAGCCATCCGCGTGGCGCTGATGTCGTTCATCGCCTTCCTGCTCACTACGGGCCTCAAGTTGGTTGTCTCGCTGGTGATGACCTACTATGTCTTTGAATCCTTTGCACATCAGGCCTTCGACTTCTTCCAACACACCTTCAACGCATAACCGTCGCACCCAGAAAGTCCCACGAAGATGAACCTCTTTTACCCCTCGCACGACATCGCTCTGGCCAATGGTATCCGTCACTTCAATCCTCCCAAAGCCGCACTCCGACTTCAGGAGGATTTAGCTTGGTTGGAGGACATCTTTGCACCCGACGGCTCTCAACCTTGGGGCTGGGATTGGGATACTCGCGAATACTTGGCAAAAGAGCGTCACATCAAGCGTTCGCTCCTCCCCTCCGACGACCAGTTGGAGCAACTCCGACAACTCTCCAGCCGTCGCACCCTCATCGGCCTTCTCCAGGGTTTGCACTATCGGGGAAAGATGCCCGAATACCTCACTTCCGAAGAAGAGGTGCTCCGCTACCTGGAGCAAAACGATGCCCAAGGAAACAACTTTGTACTAAAGACACCTTGGAGCAGCAGCGGACGTGGATTGATTCGGAGTTCCGTCACCCCTCGCGAGTCGATGATTCGACAAGCCCATGTTGCGATACAGAAGATGGGAGGCATCATGGGCGAACCTTGGTTGGACAAGAAGCAAGACTTTGCCCTGCTCTTCTATGTGCATCGCAACCATATCTCGTTCTTAGGTTATTCTTATTTTGAAAACGACACAAACGGCACCTATCGACAGGGGTTCCTGCTCTCCAACGCCGACATCGAACGACGATTGACCACCGGTTCTCCGCTCACCCTCGACACCCTCCATCAGGTGCGGCAAGATGCCATCCAATTTCTGACGGAATGCTTTTCCCCCTTCTTTGGGCTACCTTGGGAAGTCGGTTATGTCGGCATCGACATGATGACACTCCCCGACCCACAACAGCCCTGGGCGTGTTGCGAACTCAACCTCCGTTGCACCATGGGCGTGGTGGCTCGCCTTTGGGCGGACCGTCATCTGGAAGCAGGGCAATCGGGTCGTTTCTTTATCTCGCCTATGACCGAGGACGGCCATTTCCATGCGGAATTTGTCATCGACAGCCCCTGTCCAGAATAAAGATGGCCCCACCCTCCACCTAACGTTCCCTTGGGCTTGGTGCAAGTTGACCACTTCGACGCCTCTTTCAGGACCCGTTCTTTGAAAAGAAGGAAAAAGAACCAAAAAAGAAAGCAAAAAGAACGGAAAAAGAACGCAACTCCGTAACGACGACGGTAGGGCAACCCACTCAGAACCTCCTTCTTCGCCACCGGGGTCAGCCCTTTTGGCCAGGCCGATGGAGGCATCTTCTTTCGAGCCGGGGGAGGAATTGACCCCGGGAAAGCGACAAATTAAGCCATTCCTGCCCCTCATTTGGGTGCAACACCCCACTTTTCTACGCTAAAAATGCAGTTTTTCGGACATTTTCGCGCGCACGTCATAAAAAAATAGTATCTTTGCAGCAATATATAGCTATTACAGAACAATCATCGTTAATGTCCTTATGGAATTTACAGCACAACAAATAGCCATGTTCCTCCACGGCGAGGTTATCGGTGACCCCAATGCCAAGGTCAACGACCTGGCCAAGATTGAAGAGGGTCAACCTGGCAAGCTTTCGTTTTTGAGCAATCCGAAATATACTGAATACCTTTATACCACCCAGAGCAGCATCGTCCTGCTGGATGCCTCTATCGAAGTGGATTCTACCAAAACCTACACTCCTACCTTGGTCAAGGTGGCCGATGCGCGTGCCGCCATGGGCTTGTTGCTCAACATGGTGCAGGAGGCGTTGAACCCCAAGAAACGCGGCATCGAACAACCTGCCTTCATTGCCGAGGGTGTCTCTGTTCCTGAAGATGCCTACGTCGGCGCCTTTGCCTATATTGCCAAGGGTGCAACGATTGGAGAAGGTACTCAGATCTACCCACAGACATACATCGGCGAGAACGTCAAGATTGGCAAGAACTGCCTCATCTATGCCGGCGTCAAGATCTACCACGATTGCGTCATCGGCGACAACTGCATCCTGCATAGCGGTTGCGTTATCGGCGCCGACGGCTTCGGTTTTGCCCCTGTAGATGGTCAGTTGCAGAAGATCTCGCAGATTGGCAACGTCATTCTGGAGGGAGACAACGAGATTGGTGCCAACACCTGTATCGACCGCGCCGTGATGGGTCACACCGTTGTGGGCAAGGGTACGAAGATGGATAACCTGGTACAGATTGGCCACAACGTCGTCATGGAGCAGAACAACATCTTCTGCTCGCAAGTGGGCGTGGCTGGCACCACTAAGATTGGCGCTTGGAACACCTTCGCTGGTCAGGTGGGCGTGGCAGGACAACTCACCATCGGCAATCAGAATGTCTTCGGTGCCCAGTCGGGCATCCCTGGCAACATCAAGGATGGTCAGGTACTGATGGGCACGCCCGTCATCCCTGCCAAGGAATGGGCACGCCAAGCCGTTTATCTGAAGCGCTTGCCCGACATGCAAAAAGATATCAACGAATTAAAAAAGAACAAGTAAATACAAATAAAAAATGACTCCAAAACAACAAACACTTGCAGCCCCCTTCACTTTGAATGGCAAAGGACTTCACACGGGCTTGGACATCACCGTCACTTTCAATCCCGCTGAACCCAATACAGGATACAACATTCAACGCATCGACCTGGAAGGCCAACCTGTCATCGAGGCCATCGCCGACAATGTAGCTGCCACCAACCGTGGCACCGTTGTCAAGAAAGGCGACATCGTGGTCAGCACTATCGAGCATGCCATGGCCGCCCTCTATTGCGCCGGCATCGACAACTGTCTGATTCAGGTGAATGCTCCCGAGTTCCCTATCCTGGATGGTTCTGCCCTTCCTTTTGTTGAGGCTATCGAGAAAGCAGGTGTAGTTGAACAAGATGCCAAGCGTGATGTGTTCCGCATCATGAAGAAATACACCGTCGAAGACCCTGAGAACGACCTCAAGTTGGAAATCTATCCAGATGACCACTTCTCGGTTACTACCTTCGTCGATTATGCTTCGCCGGTATTGAACAACCAGTTCGCCGTGATGAACGACGTCAAGGACTTCAAAGACCAGATTGCCGGTGCGCGCACTTTCGTCTTTGTCCGTGAGGTACAACCTCTGTTGGCAGCCAACCTCATCAAGGGTGGCGACCTCGACAACGCGTTGGTTATCTACGACCAGAAGGTCGAGCAGAGCGAATTGGACAAGTTGGCAGCTGCCATTGGTGCCGAGGCTCCTTCGGCCGACAAGTTGGGTTATGTGCAAAAGCGCCCTCTCACTTGGGACAACGAACCTGCCCGCCACAAGTTGCTTGACATCTTGGGAGACATTGCCCTCATCGGCAAGTTCATCCAGGGTCGCATCATCGCTACCCGTCCAGGTCACGGCATCAACAACAAGTTGGCGCGTGCTGTCCGTAAGGACATGAAGCACACCGAGATTCAGGCTCCTATCTACGACCCCAACGTTGAACCATACATGGACAACATCGGTATCAAGGCCGTCATGCCTCACCGTTACCCGATGCAGTTGGTCGATAAGATTGTGACCGTCGAGCCTAACGACTACATCGTCGGTATCAAGAACGTTACTGCCAACGAACCATTCTTCCAGGGTCACTTCCCCGAGGAACCTGTCATGCCTGGTGTACTTCAGGTTGAGGCTATGGCACAATGCTCGGGCATCCTCGTATTGAGCTGCGTTGACGAACCAGAGCGCTACTCTACCTATTTCATGAAGATCAACAACGTGAAGTTCCGCCAGAAGGTCGTTCCTGGAGATACGCTCATTTTCCGTGTTCAGTTCATGTCTCCACTCCGCCGCGGTATTGCCGAGATGAAGGGTTATGCCTTCGTCGGCGACAAGATTGTGAGCGAGGCTGAGTTCATGGCACAAATCGTTAAGAATAAATAAATCTCAGACCCCCAACCCCCTGCTTAGGGGGCTTCCCCGACGACAAACAACATTGGTATGCGAGGAAGAAAGCCTCCCTTAGCAGGGAGGTTTGGAGGGTCTTCTAATTCTCATATTATGTCAAATATCTCTCCATTAGCCTACATCGAAGAAGGCGCTCAGATTGGCGAAAACGTCAAGATTGGCCCTTTCTCGTGCATCTATAGTGACACGGTGATTGGCGATGGCACCGTCATCGAGAACAACGTCACCATCTTCCCTGGTGCCCGCATCGGCAAGAACTGCCACATCTTCCCAGGTGCCTGTGTTGCCACCACTCCTCAGGACTTGAAGTTCAAGGGAGAATATACCACCGTCGAGATTGGCGATGGCACCCAGCTCCACGAGTGCGTCACCGTTCACCGCGCTACCGCCTCTAAGTTGGTTACCAAAGTGGGCAAGAACTGTCTCGTCATGGCCTATTGCCACATCGCACACGATTGCAATGTCGGCGATAATGTCATCATGTCCAATAGCGTACAGATGGCTGGCGAAGTAGTAGTCGATCCATTTGCCGTTATCGGTGGTGGCACCCTCATTCACCAGTTCACCCACATCGGCAGCTATTGCATGATTCAGGGCGGCACCGGTTTGACCAAGGATGTTCCACCATACACCATGGTTGGCCGTTCTCCTGCCAAGTATATGGGCTTGAACTCTGTCGGGTTGCGTCGTCGTGGATTCTCGGCCGAACAGGTTTTGAACATTCAGGAAATCTACCGTGTCATCTACATGGGCGGTCTCAACACCACCCACGCCTGCGAGAAGGTCGAACAGGACTTCCCCTCTTCTCCTGAACGTGACTATATCCTGCAATTTGTCCGCAACAGCGACCGTGGCATCATTGCCGGAAATATGTAATGTAACCTTAAAACCTCATACATTATGGTTTACAAATTTTGCGTCCTGAGCGATGAAGTCGATGACTTTCGCCGCGAGATAGAAATTGATGCAGATGCAACCTTCCAGGACTTCAACAAAGTGCTGCTCAAGACTTGCAACTACAAGAGTGACCTGATGACCTCCTTCTTCATCTGCGATGAGTATTGGGACAAGCAGCAGGAAATCACAGCTGTCGATATGAACGAAGACCCCAAGGCAGCTCCTATCCCATTGATGGAGAAGACGCATATCATTGATATGATTCCTGCTGAAATGGCCGAGAAGAAAGCTAAGTTGCTCTTCCTCTTCGACACCATGTGCGACCGTACGCTCTTCATCCAGGTACGCGAAGTCATCGAGCACAAGCACTTGCTCGAACCTACTGTTGTGGTCAACAAGGGTAAGGCACCGAAACAGGAAGGTGACATCGACTCCATGTTCCAAGGTCTCAGCGACGACGTCAACTCCATGTATGGTGACGAAGATTACGACCCAGATGAGTTGGATGCCGAAGGCTACCAGGATCTAGAAGACATCGAATCAGGAGGATTCTAAATATTCCTTACTACATATAAAGCAGGAGATAAACACTCTTTAATTGGGTGTTTATCTCCTGCTTACGTTATGCTCTTCGAGAGATTGGAAACGAGTCTTTCTTGCCGACCTCAATCCTCGGTATAGTATATCTTACCATCCTCCGATATGCCACACATCGAGACTCGGAGATAGGCAGGACGTGCTCCGTTATAGAACTTCACTTGCAACTTACCATCCGCACCAACACGGGCATTCGGATTCCAGTAGAGTGTTCGACGATAGTCACTTGAATCACGTGGTGTCTGACCCGAGTAATCGCGATGATAGAACTGCTCGGGATAGGCAAAGCCATCCAGAAGGATGCGGCGGTCGCGACGAACTGTTCGTTTTCCTCCAGGCACAGGAATCAATTCGAACCGCACGTCTGACACCTTTCGGTTCTCTTCCCAACCACGGCCTTGGCGTTGGTCGTAATCGGTATAGACACGCACTTTCCATATCCGCCGAGGGTCAATCAATCGTTCCAGTTCCTTTCCAGTCATGTTGGCACCCACGCCCTCACCCTCTGGAATAGAGTAAGTCTTGAAGAATGTATGCCCATCCACCATAGCCTGCACGCCGATGTTTTCCTGACTCTTGTTCATGTTGCCGAACAACTCATGAGCTGCCTCCATCCAGAATAGGATGCTGTTGTAGTACCCGCTATGTAAACCATCGTCCGTCGCATCGTTGAGCAATTGAACAAAGTCCATAGTGAAAGCCGGGAAGTTCTTGTCGAAAGGTCGCAGTATGCGACGACGCCTGGCCTTGACCGTAACGTTACGGAGCACTTTGTCCTTGGATTTCAACCCTGTAAGCACTTCCTCTTCCAGTTTTTTCTTCACCTCTTCCTCCTGCGGGGAATGGGTCTGCCTCCAGGAATAGGGTTGTGAAAAGCGGGGGTAGAACCGATTCTGTCGAACATAGTATTGTGGTGCCACGAACGGATCCAGTTTATACTTGTCGGTGGTACTCTCCAGGCAACAGTCTGCCGAATCCTTGCGGGCATAGGCAGTCATGAACAGAAACGCCTGATCGTAAAAGGGAGGCATGAGGAACGAGAACCGACCACTATCGTCCACTTGTGCAACACTACCCACAATGTCGTCACCCTTGACAAGCTCTGCCTCCACCAGAACCTCCATGTCCTTGAACGATTTCTCTTTATGGTCATAGAAGTTCTTCTGTCTTGTGCCATCCAAAGCTTTCGCCTCTCTGGCTGCAATACTTTGTTTTAGCTTGGCTTCCAATGGATTACCGAACATCAATACATTATAATCCTCATCACTCAGAATGCCATCTTCCACCTGTATTTCCATATCGTCATAAGATAAGGAAGTTATCTCCCCCTGCTTATCCATAATAAAACACCCGGCACTATTCGGAGATTGGACAGGAACCAAATCACTCAGTTCGAAATGCCCTCTTTCCTCCATCGGCAATTTGTATATCTGTCCCTCCACACTCAAATGATGCTCTGGCAAATAACGGACTGAATCAACAGGTGCATACTTGCGCCATCCCTGTATCATCATAAGCAAGTCAAGGCGCTGTCGATGCTCGTTGTCGTCTGCCTCAAAATAATAAGTGGGATGTGCCACAAAACCACGCAAGTCGCCAGCCAATAACAGGTCGGTCATCACATTTCCATCATCGTAAGTCAACTCTTCGCCCAGCCGGTCATGCACCGAAATGCTCAATGCCGTTGGATGGTGACCCTCCAAACGCGTTTTCAGAGTAACACGCTCATAGGCCTTGGCTGCTCGAGACTCTTTGCCTGTCGTTTTCTCCTCATACTGCAATTCCGCTGTTACCGGAACGCCCCAATCGTGATGATCGACAAATAGTTGTCGTACTGCCAAAGGATAACCAGCAGGGTCGTATGCCACGATTTCGTTCACACCGGTCGGCAGACTTCGGACATTCATCTTCCAATGCTCGTCGGGTCGGTCGAAACGCACCAATTTTCCTCGGCAAGTCACGGCAACGGCACCAATCTTCACCCCTCGGCAAGTAACCGTAGCCGATTTATGTTCAGCATCATAATGAATGACTGCCCCTTTGTCCAACGCCTTGGGCAAGGGGTAGGAGCACATTTTCTCCTGATAATTGAACGATAATGTCAAAGGCTGATCTCCTTTGGTCTGGACGATAAACAGCCCACGTCCATCCACATCACTCTTCACCTTCCTGCCATCCGAGAGTTGCCCCTCCAGCGACAGAGGTCGGCCATCGGCATCGGTCACCTCGTAGGCCACCCAATTGTCCAAGCCTTTCACCATCTGGCCGCCTTCGGGATAGAACTGGACGTTGAGTCCGTTCTCCACCGCCAACGCACGACGTCTGGGTCGTTCCACTATCTTCTTGTCGGCATAGTCAGCAGGCTCAGTCGGTTTCTCGAAGATGGGAAACACCCTGCTGTACAATCCTTCGTAATCGCGGAAATAGTCCTTTGCCATCTTGGAGTTGTAGAACCACTGATTCTCCTCTGCCCCATGTTCCCTCTCCGTCACATTGAAATTCAATTGCCAACGGGTATAGGCACGCAATTCGTAATACCCCGAATAGAGCGAATCGGGCAGGGCAAACTGCCCATAAGATTGGGTCTCATGGTCTATGACAATGCGCTGTCGTTCTACCAGATAGCCATCCGGCGTAAGCAGTTCCACATAAAGAATCTTGCTCATATCCGTCGGTCGCAAATCGTCGGCACGCAAGACGTATGCTTTGTACCACAAAGTGTCTCCCAGGAAGTAACTCCGGTTGTCCGTATGAATGTAAATCTTCTCCTGCACTTGTTGCCCCAAACTCAGTCTCTGTTCCAACGAATCGATGGGGTTGGCGCACAACGTGGAAAAAACAGACAACAAGAAAAGGATTGCTTTAAGTTTGTTTTTCATAGTATGATATGTTTTTATTTAAGATGTTCGGCAATGACGTATCCCATGCTCCATGCGGCTTGAAGGTTGAATCCGCCCGTGATGGCATCCACATCAAGTACTTCACCAGCCAGATATAGACCTGGGTGTTGCTTGACCTCCAACGTATTCAAGTTCAAGTTGGACAACGAAACACCACCACACGTGACGAACTCCTCCTTGTGACGGCTTTGTCCATCGACCTCATAGACATCGGACAAGAGAACCGAGAGCAACCGATTCATCTGTTTGCGTCCCACTTCCGACCAACGTTGCTCAGGATTGATACCCGAACGCTTCAACAACCCTTGCCAGAATCGGGACGACAATTGGGGCACATGCGTATTGCCAATCTGCTTCGCACCTTGCGTCTGCTGCATTTCGGAAAGGAGAGCACGAGCCTCCTCCTCACCCATTTCGCCCAACCAATTGACTACCAGACGAGCCGTGTAACCCACCTCTGCCAGATGACGGGCAGCGTAGGAGGACAATTTGAGAATAGCAGGACCACTCATACCCCAATGGGTAATCAGGAGAGCACCTTGAGCACGGAACTTAGTGCCTGCCAAGGCCACAGAAACAGAATCTACCACGATGCCCATCCATTCACTCATCCCTTGAATATTGAACGAGAAAAGCGAGGGTACGGGTGTCTCCATCTTCAACGCTAAAGGAGAAAGGAACGAGAGTCCTTCCGCCTTCGGACTTCCTCCCGTGGTGACAACAACGATGTCGCTATGCACCTCTTTCAGTGCTGTATCGGCAAAGGCAATCCGGTAACCCTCACCCTCAGCAGCAATCTCGCGTACCCGATGATTCAAGTGAAGTTGCACGCCCGCCTTCTCCATACCACGAAGCAAGGTGTTGACAATCTGCATGGCATCCTGACTCTTGGGGAAGACACATTGGTCGGGTTGAACCACCAACGGAACGCCCTCTGCCTCAAACCATTGCATCAACTGCACATTATCAAATTGGCAAAAGGCGCGTTTCACCAACTGTTCGCCTCTTGGGTATGCCTCCTTCAGACTCCGAATCTCCTGAAAAGTGTTCGTCAAGTTACAACGACCACCGCCCGTGATGGCCACTTTGGCCAAGGCTTTCTTGCCCGACTCA
>CACYQQ010000079.1 GCA_902776605.1 uncultured Bacteroidales bacterium
ACTTTTTCCATTCGCTTGGATTCGCTCTCCACTCCTTCAGCACCTCGATGTCCTCGGCCTTGATGTAGTCCAACTCGGCAGCCTCGGCGATGAGTTCGGAGTAGTTCGAGAGGGTGGTCAGTTCGACGTTGGCCTCGGCAAAAGCCTGCTGAGCCTGGGGGAACTGGTAAGTGAAGATAGCCACCATGCCGAGCACGTTGACTTTGGCATCGCGCAATGCAGCGACAGCCTTCAGCGACGACATACCCGTCGAGATGAGGTCTTCGACCACTACGACGTTCCAACCCTCTTTGACCTCACCCTCGATGAGGTTGCCCATGCCGTGATCCTTCGGAGCACTGCGCACATAGAGGAAAGGCACGCCCAAGGCATCGGCCACCAGAGCACCTTGTGCAATGGCACCTGTAGCCACACCGGCAATGGCATCAATCTTGCCACCATACATCCGCTGGATGGTACTTACCAATCCCGTCTTGATGATGGTGCGCACCTCGGGATAGGCCAAGGTCTTGCGGTTGTCACAATAGATGGGGGAATGCCAACCCGATGCCCAGGTGAAGGGGTTGTTTGGTTGCAACTTGACAGCCTTGATGGCCATCAACTTCTCGGCGACTAATCGTTCGATTGTTTTCATAATTTTTTATTAGGTTGTGAGGTTTTAAGGGTATAAGGTCTTTAGGTTATAAGGTTTTATGGTTATAAGGTTATGAGGTTAGTCCCTTAAACAATAAACGTTAACCCTTAAACATTAACCCTTAAATACTCTTTTTCGCGCAAAGATAATCATTTTTTATCAATGTGATGTCTCACAGCATCATAAATTGTCCAATATGACAAAATATAATGCTAAAATCCAAGTTTTGGCAAGCAGAGTGCCAACTTATTGTTTATGGGCAATTCTCACCACACCTTATAGTCGAACAATTTCTTGCCTTGACGTTTCTTGTAGAGGACCGTGAGGACCACCAACAGCACTAAGGTCAGGACTCTGCCGATGTTCGATGGCAGGTTGCCCATCGAGTGGTCGATACCCTCTATCGGAATGAGGCTCCATACGGCATCCATTCCGACATGAAGGGCAATGGGCACCCAGAGGTTGAAGTTCCACTCCACATAGAGCCAACTGAAGAGGAGACTGCCGAAAGCGGTGACGGCAAAGACCAGCAACAGAGATGTCAAGTCGTGCGACTGGGCAAGGTGGCCCAACGTAAACAATAAGGCTGTCGGCAAAGCAGCCCAAACGAAGCCCCATTTACAATAACGAAACAACATGCCGAAGAAGAATCCTCGGAACATCAGTTCCTCAAAGAGGCCAGGAAATATGGCATACCGGAACATCGTATCGGTACTGTATTCCACCTTTCCGAATATCAGATGCACGATTATCATCGGCAAGCAGAACAGCAAGCCAACGCCCCATCCCAACAGGAATCCGTGATTGACGCCCCACGCGCCGAACAGGTTTCTCCAACCAGCTATCGATACAATAACCAAGGCAATCAGCGCCGACGTCAGCACCTCTTTGACCAACTTGTAGAGTACGGCATTGTCCGGCACGAGCCAACTCGCAACTGCCCCCAGCACCGAGTGATAATGCCCATTCATGGGAACAAACCCAATATGAGACAAAACATACACGACCAGAATCGCCAAAAAAACCAAAAGAACTTTTTTCATAAATTGAATATATTTGAGTAAATATTATCGGAGTTATCGGAATTATCGGAGTATTCAGAGTACTCAGAGTAATCGGAATACTCCGAGTTGAATTTGCTCTCGGGGATACCCTCCTCCCCTCGGGGTCCTCGCAGCTGAGAGTTGATAACTCTCAGCGAGAAGTCGGGAGGGGGTCGCTCTACAGCGTCTTTGCCAACGTCAGGAACGACACCCGCGTGCCGGGCAGGGTCTGTAACAAGTCAGCGGCGGCAAGCAGCGTCGCCCCTGTAGTGCAGACATCATCCACCAGGAGGACATGTTTGCCCGCCAGGCGTTCGGGATGACGGAGTGACAAGGAGTCCTGTTGCAGACGAGCACGTTCGTCCCACGACAAACCCACCTGCGAACGGATGAACTTACTCCGTCGGAGGCAACCCCACTCCACGGGCAGATGCCAACGGCGCGACAGCGTCTGGGCGATAGGTGCCACCTGATTGTAACCACGTGCCAACAATCGTAACCAATGTTGTGGCACAGGGACAATGACGTCGATGTCGTAGGGCCACGGCGTGTCCTGCAAGGCATCCACCAACATGGACGTAAGCAACTGGTTGACATAGGGTTGGTGCCGATATTTCGCCAAATGGAGCAAATGCGCCACGCGGTTGTTCTGTTCATAAATGGCCCATGTCGTGGCATGCTCAAAGCACACCTTTCCGCACAGGAAGAGGCTCAGCACATTGTACTGGGCAGCACTATCCACCACCGACAGTCCGGAGAGGCATTCCGCACAAATCGGACCCTCACTGGGCAACAGGAAACGATGACAACAGGGGCACTTCATTGCAGTTCAACTTTGTTTAATGATTGTGGCCGTACCCGTAAAGGCACATATCTCGGCAGCCAAGGCGTTGAGATTATGGAAACGGCTGTAGTCGGTGGCAGCAGGGACATCGGCAACAGGAGCCATAGCGTCAAGCCCCCAAGGAGCAAGAATGAGCAACCGGCCATTGGCGCAAGCCTCAAATCGTCGGCGTTCCGGTTTCCAATAGGGACCAATCGGTTCCTTTTGAAAATGGATGAGCGGATAGCCCCGTTCCAGACACTCGTTCTTGAAAAGCAACTCGCCCGCCGATATACCTGGCGTAACAATCACCGTGGCACCATTCAGGATAGCCGCCTCCCACGCTACTCGTTCCCGGGCATAGTCGGCCGTAGTCTCATACGGAACACGGGTAGCAGGATGCCGTCGGTGACAGAACACCTGCACCTTACACGCCCATCGCAACAGGAAGAGGTTGCCGAAAGTGCCATAACTGCGTCCTCCAATCTGCACATGCAGACTCCGTTGCATCACATCGGGCAACAGCCGCCGCAAGATGGCACGACGGGGATTGTCGTGCACGTATGCTATCATGGCCTCGCGGTGCCGTTCGTCCAGGCAGACGGTATCGTCGTAGTTGTCATCGAACAGCGGACGCCGCTCCCGCCCTACCAGGTCGTAATAGACCTGCCGCTGATGCTTGGAGAGGGTGCTCAACAAGCCGCCCTCGGTATCATGCTGTGCGGCCTTGGCACGAAGCCAAGCGGGTGCATCCTCGCTCTTACAATCGACCACGATTGGTCGATTGTAGGAGTTGTCCGAAAGCCCCTGCTGTTGTTGCCACCGACGGGTGCAGGCGGCCTTAAAGACATGCAAGATATTGCCCAAGCACCATTGCATAGGTGCCAGCACCTCGATCACCCCGTGGAAATGGTCGGGCATACAGACGCACGCCAGCATTTTGATGCTGTTGCCATGCGCCACCTGCATCTGGGGCGTCTTTTCCCATTCCTGCTGCACCACTTCACCCAATGCCGACAGGTGCACCTCCGGACGGAGAGCATCATCGCTCAACGTGCCAAGCAATGGCCGCCGCCCGCTCACCACCAGCGTAATGAGGTAGGTGCCAACGCCATAGTAGTCGTGACCGGGATTGCGTGGGCGATAGGAAGAAGTGGAGGGCATGATGAAGGTGGGTTAAGGTGGATAAATGGGGGAAAATACTGCCGGCCGGCGTGAGGGACCCAACCGTGAGGGGGTGCGCCGCCAAAGGAGGAATAGTGTGCCGCCAAGCGTGGCGGCACAGAATAATGCATGTGGCGGCACAGATAATGCAAAAGCGGCATTATTCCTCCTCGTCGGGCACATTCAGGCGTTGCAGGGCCTGGCCAACGACGGCGCTCTCGAAACCGCGCTGGGCGGCAAAGCGGTAGAGCTTGGCGCGGTCGTTGGGCGCGAGGGGCGTCTTCATCCCACGCATCTTGGCGCGGAGGAGGTCGGTGAGCGTCTCGACATATCGGTCGGGGCCGATGACGTCGTCCAGGGTGTTGGTCACCACGGCACCGGTCACCCCCTTGGCACGGAGGGCATAAACGATCTTGATGCGCCCCCAACGTTCGTAGGTGAATTTATCGTTCACAAAGGCATGGACATAACGTTGCTCGTCCAGGAAACGTTCCTTGCGCAGGAACTCCAGGATGCGGGCAGCATCCTCGTCCGACACCTCCCAGGCCTCCAACTTCTGGAGCACCTCCTGGGTGGCGCGTTCCGCCTGACTGCAATAGGCCGCAGCACGGTTTAGGGCTTGTTCGTAGGTCATATTTGAGGTTATGAGGTCACTGCGTTAGTGAGGTTATGAGGTTGTGAGGTTATAGGGTTATGAGGTGTTGAGTTGTTGAGGTTGTGAGGGCACGACGACACCGTCATTTTCCTGTTGACCCGAAGTTTCGCTTTTGTCGAGCTTCTGCCTTTTTGCTGCCTTTTAAAGGGAGAAAGAAGGTAGAAAAAAAGGGGGAGTTCAACGGGAACGAAGGGGCGGCAGAAGAGGGTCAGCGGAGTGGACAGAGGACAACCCAACCGATCAGCGCCGACGGGCAAAGACCATGCGCGGACGGTCCTGCATGTCGCGACGGAGAGAGACCTCCCCGAAGCCGAGACGGGAGAGCAGGTCATAGGTCTCGGGGCCGTAGGCGGCATTGATCTCGAAGCAGAGATAACCGCCCCGACGGAGGTGGCGCAGAGCGTAACGGGCGATGGCGCGGTAGAAGAGCAACGGGTCATCGTCGGGCACGAAGAGGGCGAGGTGAGGTTCGTGTTCCAACACGTTGGCCGACATATCCACCGCCTCCTGCCGACAGATGTAGGGAGGGTTGCTCACGATGGCATCGTAGAGCGCCGGCACCGACGCGCCCGACAGGGGGTCGGTGAGGGTGGATAACTCGGTGGAAAAGTCCGAAGTTTCCTCCCGAAGGATGTCGGCCTGAACAAAACGCACGTTACTGATACCCAACGCCTTGGCATTCTCCTGGGCCGTTGTCAACGCCTCGGTGGATAAGTCAACCGCAGTTATGAACGAGGGGTGGATATCGGCCGCCAACGAGAGGGCGATGCAACCGCTGCCCGTACCGATGTCGAGGAGGTTATAAACAGGGTTATGCACACCCTTGTCCACCCCCTTATCCACCGAGTTATCCAGGGGGTCGAGGAGAGGGTTATCCACCCCTTTATCCACTGGGTTATCCAATGGCTTTTCCACACCCCTGTCGAGGGTGTTATTCACCGAGTTATGCACAAAGATATCCACCACCGCATCGACCAGTTCGGCCGTCTCGGGACGGGGAATGAGGACGTGCGGATTGACCGCAAAACGACGACCTCGGAACCACGCAAAACCCAACACCTGCTGAACCGGTTCACCCGTCGCCAGACGTTGGGCACAGGCTGCCAGGCGGGCACGTTGGTCGTCGGGCAGAACACGGTCCGACTGGAGTATCATCTGGGTATAGGAGAGGCCGCACACCTCCTCGATGAGCAGGCGCGAAATAGCAGTCACCTCACGCGCATCGTAAAGAGGCGCAAGGCATTGACGCAACAGTTGAAGAGAAGCTTTCATAGGAAATAACTTGAGGAAGTTAAGGAAGTCAAAGAAGTACAAGAAGTTAAAGACGTTACTATTTACGACCAATAAAGTGTTAGACCACTATAACAATCGTCTTTATCTCCATTATCTTTTCAACTTCTTTATCTCCCTTACAACGGCTCTCGGGAATGCCCTCTCCCGACAGCCGTTGGCGCAAAGATACTAAAAAACGGGCGAAAAGTGGCGACAAATTCTAAAAAAATCCAAAAAGAGTTGCAAAAAAAACTAAAATATTATAAATATACCTCTTTAAATAGAGATATGTCGCAAAAAATCATTATCTTCGCACCCGCAAATTTAATTCATCGATGAATCTGTTAACGAAAGAAATATCCCGAACCGCAGCAAGCGCAGCCCTCTTGGCCTGCCTGTTGAGCAGTTGCTGGGACGATAATAATTCCGAGACCATTGTGACCGACACTCACAATGCCCTTATCAACTCCGTTACCTTGGGCACCAATGCCAATGTGTGCAGTGCCTTAGCCAACTACAGTTTTACCATCGACCACTTAGGCGTGAGCGACACCGCCTTGATTGAGCGTTGCCGCCCTATGTGGGACAAGAATAAGAAGGATGCCAACGGCAATGATATCTACATCATCCAGCAGCCGGGTATCCTCTTCAACGTGGACTCATTGCCCGTGGGTTCCATACCCGACTCCATCAAGGTGACGCTGTCGTGCAACTCGCCCTACAGCGTGGCGTTCTACCAGTACGACGAAGCCGACGCCCTGGTGAATTACATCAACTATGCCGATACCCAGATTGTATGGTTCGACGACTATGCCGTCACCCGCATCGAGGTGACCGCCAAGGACGGTTACACCAAGAAGAGCTACTTCATGAAGGTGAACGTCCACAAGACCATGGCCGACACCATCCGTTGGCACTATGCCGCCTTGAACCTGTTTGACATGACCAACGTGGTGGACCAACGCGTCGATACCCTCGGCACCGACCTCTACTGGTACGGCACCCAGAATGACCAGAGTCAGTGGGTGCGCACGTCGTCGCTCATCGGCGATGTGAAGCAGTGGAGCGAAGCCACTACGGTGAGCTCGACCTCACCCCTGAACCTGGGTACCCTGCTGCACTGGAACGGACAACTCTATGCCGTGGGCACCGACGGCACCCTGCTCACCACCACCGACGGCAAGCAGTGGAGCGTGGCATCGAGCGACTATACCTTCGTCAACCTGTTGGGCTGCCAGTTGGCTGCCCGTGGTGACCAGGAACACCTCTGTGCCATCGTGCAGTACGACGGCGGTTATCACTTCAGCCGCTCGGACAATGGCGCGGCATGGAAACTCGACTCGCTCATCATTGACGACGTACGCACCTCGCAGTTGCCAGCCGACTTCCCGGTGAGCGACTATAGCCGACCCATCTCGACCGGTGCCAACCTGCGCCTGGGCAATAACTCGTCGCGCATCTATATCTCGGGTGGCGTCAAGGCCAATGGTACGTTGACCGCCAGCACTTGGAGCACCGATGGCAAACAGTGGGCCGAGTTCAAGCAAGGCTATCTCCGTCCCAACAAACGTCCTTCGATTGTGCGCTACACGTTGGACAACGACTATCCCGACACCTTCTGGATCATGCAGACCGGCGAGCGCGAGGACGGTTCGGTGAGCGACACGCTCTACTTCAGTCAGAACAACGGCGTGACCTGGAAACGCCTGAGTCGTGAGTTCCCGCAATATGGTGACACCTCACCTCTCACTCCTTTCGGTGGTTCGTCGGCCTTCTACAACCCGTTGGACTACACCATCTACTTCTTCGGCGGCAAGGACGTCAATGGCGCTCACCGCAGTCACATCGTCAGTGGCCAATTGACCAGTCTGGCGATGAAGAAGAAGAGATAAAAAAGACGGAAAGAGAGAGTAAAGAGTAAAGGGTAAAGGGTAATGTAGTTTGCTATTGTTGCTCCCATTAGTCCCATATTTTCCATAGTCACTATATTTCCTATATTTCCTATAGTTTCTATAGTCTCTATCACCCTTAACCCTTTAACCCTTAACCGTTAACCCTTAACCGTTAACCAACCATGCACAAGTACCTTCTTTTCCTCGTTTGCCTTATGGGCTTCTGCCCCGTCTGGGCGCAGGAGAAAGAGTACATGTATGAGTTGGGACCAGGAATGGGAGCCAGTTGGTTGCACGGAGACGTCAATCGGAGCAGCACTATCTATTCGCCACAGACAGACTTTAGTCTGGTGTTCCGCTATAACGTGAACCTGCGTTGGGCCATTGCTGTCGATGCTGACTGGATGCGACTCAAGGGAGACAGCCGCGACTTCGACAACGTCTTCGTCGGAGATGCACAATGGACCTTCAACCGCGAATATTGCCAACTGAGCGTGCGTCCGGAGTTCTCGTTCTGGAACTATGGTTGGGGTGCCGACTACCGCGAGAAACATCGCGTTGCGCCTTTCCTCACCACGGGCATAGGATTCGGTTGCGCCACGGGGTCGAGCAGCGGATCGGACAAGACCGCCACTCTGTTCACCGTTCCGGTCGGACTCGGTGTGAAGTGGAAGATGGCACCCCGTTGGGACCTCTCGCTCACCGCACTGTGGACCAAGGCCTTCGGCGACGACATTGACGGCATCACGGACCCCTACAAGATTGGTACTCAGGCCCCCGTCAACACCGACTGGATAGGCAGCGTGATGGTGCACATCACCTGGAGCTTCAAGGAACGGTGCTTTGAATGTCATAATCAGGACAACTGAGGACCCTCCCTGTGAGGGAGTGTCAATTGAAAATTGAAAATTAAAAATTGACAATTGACAGCAGTAATTTGTAATTCGTAATTAGTCATTTTCCCCCCAGGAAAGTAATTTGTAATTTGTAATTCGTAATTTGTACTCCGTACATATATGGCTACACTGGAACAACTCGATAAGAACCGCATCCCACAACACGTGGCTATCATCATGGATGGCAACGGTCGTTGGGCCAAGGCACGCGGATTAGACCGAAGTGCCGGACACAAAGCAGGCGTGGAGGCGTTGCACAAAGTACTGGAAGCTGCCGTCAAGGCAGGTGTCAAGTACTTGACTGTCTATACTTTCTCGACCGAGAACTGGAACCGCCCGAAAGAGGAGGTGGATGCCTTGATGAACCTCATTGCCTGGGGCATCGACAAAGAGAAAGAGGAATTGATCCGTCAGAATGTACGCCTCGCCATCGTGGGCGACATTTCGCGTATGCCCGACTTCGCCCGCAACAAGACGTTGGAGTGCATGAAGGCCGCCAGTCATTGCACCGGCAGCACGTTGGCCATCGCCTTCAACTACGGTTCGCGTTTCGAGTTGACCAACGCCATGCAGCGCATTGCCCAGCAGGTCAAGGAGGGCAAACTGCAACCCGAAGAGATATCGGAGCAGACTGTTCAGGAAAACCTGATGACAGCCGACATGCCCGACCCGGAGTTGCTGATTCGCACGGGTGGCGAACAGCGTATCTCGAACTACCTGCTCTGGCAGATAGCTTACAGCGAACTCTACTTCTGCGACACCTACTGGCCCGACTTTGGTGCCGACGAACTCTATGACGCCATCCTGGACTACCAAGGTCGCGAACGCCGTTTCGGCAAGACTTCGGAACAGGTGAAGACCCCCTCCCAATATCCCCTCAGCTAAAGCTTCGTCTTCTCGCAGAGGGTTATCAACCCTCCTTATTGCTGCGAGGACCCCGAGGGGAGGAGAATTAATCCGAATATTCCGATTTCTCCGATTACTCAGAATAAAATAATATAGTATCTTAAATATAAATGAAGAAGATTTGTCTTCTGATCGCATTGATCACTTCCACTGGCCTGACGTTGGCACAGAGTGCAGACAGCATTGCCGTTATTGACAGTGTCAACGTACCTGCAGCACCAGTGGTCAACGATACCATCTTCAACCCCAGCGTGAACCACAACAGTAACGTGGCACGCAAATACACCATACAAGGCATTGAGGTGACGGGAGCCGACAACTACGAGGACTATGTTCTGATTGGTTTCTCGGGTCTGTCCGTCGGACAGAAAGTGTCGGTGCCTGGCGACGAGATATCGAACGCCATCAAGAGATTCTGGAAACAGGGACTCTTCAGCGACGTCCGCATCACCCTGGAAAAGGTGCGTGGCGACGACTGCTGGATCAAGATTGCCCTTACGCAACGTCCACGCATTGCCAACATCGAATATGATGGTGTGAAGAAGAGCGAACGCGAAGACCTGGACATCCAGATGGGTGTGGCCAAGGGTAGTCAGGTGACCCCGAACATCATCGACCGCGCCAAGAAAGTCATCAAGAGATACTACGACGAGAAGGGTTACAAGAACGCCGAGGTGGACATCTACCAGACCGACTCCAAGACCGGCGAGAACATGGTGGACCTGACCGTCTATGTGGATAAGCACGAGAAAGTGAAGGTGCACGCCCTCAAGATTGATGGTTTGGCACATTGGGATTCGGTGGGTATCCGCTACTGGCCTGTCTTCAAGAAAGACTACATGACCTACCGTGGTGCCAACCGTACGATGAAGAAGACCAACGCCCGCCACAAGTGGTATAACATGTTCCGCGCCAAGAAGTTCACCGACGAACTCTACAAGGCCGACAAGAAAGCCCTGATCGAGAAGTTCCACGAACTGGGTTACCGCGATGCCCGTATCGTGAGTGACTCCGTACAGAAATATGACGAGAAGCACGTGGACGTCACCCTGCACCTGGAGGAGGGTCAGCGTTACTATATCCGCAACATCGATGTGGTGGGGAACTCCATCCACTCGTCGGACAAAATCAAGGACTACTTGATGATGAAACGCGGTGACATCTACAACCAGGTGAAGATGCGCAAGCGTATCAACGAAGACGAGGACGGCGTCAGCTCGCTCTATATGGACAACGGTTACCTCTTCTTCCAGATGGAGCCTATCGAGGTGAACATCGAAGGCGACAGCGTCGATCTGGAACTGCGCGTCACCGAGGGTCCACAAGCACATATCAATCAGGTGGTTATCAATGGTAACGACCGTCTGTACGAGCATGTGGTACGTCGTGAGTTGCGCGTGCGCCCAGGCGAACTCTTTTCGAAGAGCGACCTGATCCGTTCTGCCCGAGAGTTGGCACAGACCGGACACTTCGACCCCGAGAAGATGAACCCACGTCCTGTTCCCAGATTGAGTTCTCGTTAGGTTGGGGTTCCACTGGTCTTATCGGTCGTATCTCGCTGAAGTTGACCAACATATCAATGAAGGACCTCTTCCACCCCGAGCGCTACCATGGCATCTATCCTCAGGGTGACGGCGAGACCTTCACCATCTCGGCACAGACCAACGCCAAATATTACCAGTCGTACTCGTTCCAGTACATCAACCCTTGGGTGGGTGGCAAACGTCCTAACTCACTGAGCGTCTCACTCTACTACAGCCGCCAGTCGGACATCAACTCGAACTACTACAACAGCCAATACTATGGTGGTTATGGTGGTTACGGCTACGGCAACTACGGTTATGGCTATGGCAGTGGCTATGGATACGGAAATGGCTATGGTTCATCGTCGTACGAATATGCCATCGACCCCGACAAGTCCATCCAGATGGTGGGTGCCTCGTTGGGCTTCGGCAAACGACTGAACTGGCCGGACGACTACTTCGCGCTCCAGACGTCACTCAACTATAATGTCTATATCCTGAAGGATTGGCAATATTTCCCCGTGACCAACGGTACGTCGAACAGTCTGTCTCTGGAGGCTATCCTGTCACGTAACAGTATCGACAACCCTTACTTCACCCGTAGCGGTTCAAGCTTCAGCGTCGATGTCGAGATGGCTCCACCTTACTCGCTCTTCGAGGGCAAGAAC
>CACYQQ010000080.1 GCA_902776605.1 uncultured Bacteroidales bacterium
CAAGGAGAAATATGCTTCTGCAGGCCGTTTTCCTGGAGGTTTCACCAAGCGCGAAGGCAAGGCTTCGGATTATGAAATCCTCACCAGCCGCCTCATCGACCGTGCCCTGCGTCCTCTTTTCCCATCGAACTATCACGCTGAGACGTTCGTAAACGTCACTCTCTATAGCTCTGACCTCGAGAACCAGCCAGATGCTTTGGCAGGTCTGGCAGCTTCGGCCGCTATGGCCGTTTCGGGCATTCCTTTCGAGGGTCCAATCTCGGAGGTTCGCGTTGTCCGCATCAACGGCGAATTTGTCATCGACCCAACCTTCGAGCAGATGAAGCAGGCCGACATGGACCTCATGGTCGGTGCCACCTACGACAACATCATGATGGTGGAAGGTGAGATGGACGAGGTTTCTGAGCAGGATTTGCTCGGCGCCCTCAAGGCCGCTCACGAAGCTATCAAGGTTCATTGCCAGGTACAGAAAGAATTGATGGAGGCTGTAGGCAAGCCTATCATGGAGTATTGCCACGAAGTGAATGACGAAGACCTGAAGAAGGCTTGTCACGACTTCTGCTACCAGCCTTGCTATGATATTGCCAAGAGCGGCAACAAGAATAAGCACGAGCGCGAGGCCGCCTTCGAGGAGGTTCAGGCCAACTTCATCGCCACTCTCCCAGAGGAGAAGCAGGAGGACGAAGAGACCCTCGGCATGATTGCCCGCTACTTCCACGACGTAGAGCGCGAAGCTATGCGCCGTTGCGTATTGGACGAGGGCAGCCGTCTGGACGGTCGTGCTCTCAACGAGGTTCGTCCTATCTGGATTGAGCCTGACTACATCCCAGGCCCTCACGGTTCTGCTGTCTTCACCCGTGGTGAGACTCAGGCCCTGGTTACCTGTACCCTCGGTTCGAAGATGGACGAGAAACTGGTTGACGACGTTCTCCGCAACGGCTACGACAAGTTCCTCCTTCACTATAACTTCCCTCCATTCTCAACAGGCGAGGCTAAGGCCCAGCGTGGCGTAGGTCGTCGTGAGATTGGTCACGGACACCTCGCATGGCGTGCCGTCAAGGGTATGATTCCAAAGGACTTCCCTTACACCGTCCGCGTCGTATCGGACATCCTGGAGTCGAACGGTTCTTCTTCTATGGCTACCACCTGTGGCGCTACTCTCGCCATGCGTGATGCCGGTATCCCAATGATCCGTCCAGTCTCTGGTATCGCCATGGGTCTTATCAAGGACGAGGACAGTCCTAAGTATGCCGTCCTCTCGGACATCCTCGGCGATGAGGACCACTTGGGCGATATGGACTTCAAGGTAACAGGTACCGAGAAGGGTATCACCGCTACTCAGATGGATATCAAGTGCAACGGTTTGAGCTACGAGATTCTCGAGAAGGCCCTCAACCAGGCCAAGGAGGGTCGCGCACACATCCTCAACTGCATGTTGGAGGCTCAGCCAGAGCATCGTGCCGACCTCAAGGATCATGCTCCTCGCATGGTTGCCTTCGATGTTGACAAGGAGTTCATCGGCGCTATCATCGGCCCTGGCGGCAAGATCATCCAGGGTATTCAGGAGGAGACCGGTGCTGTCGTTACTATCGACGAGGCTGATGGCAAGGGCCATGTAGCCGTTTCTTCATCTGACAAGGCAAGCATCGAAGCTGCCGTTGCCAAGATCAAGGCCATCGTCGCTATCCCTGAGGAGGGCGAGGTTTACACCGGTACCGTACGCAACATCCAGACCTTCGGCGCCTTCGTTGAGTTCATGCCTGGCAAGGATGGTTTGCTCCACATCAGCGAGATCGACTGGAAGCGCTACGACTCGATGGAGGAGACCGGCATCAAGGAGGGTGACGTCGTTACCGTCAAACTCATTGAGATCGACAAGAAGACCGGCAAGTATCGTCTCTCGGCCAAGGCACTCAAGCCAAAGCCAGAGGGTTATGTAGAACCAGAGGCACGTCCACGTCGCGAGGATCGTCCTCGTCGTGACGACCGTCCTCGCCGCGATGACCGCCCTCGTCGTGATGATCGTCCACGTCGCGACAATCGTCCTGACTTCCGTGGTGGCAACAACGAGTAATCCAACATTGATGTCCGACGTCAATGTCCTAAATTTACGTTGATGTTTTGCATCAATAATCCATATCTATATCATCCGCATCCCTTGCTGAAAAGGGCGGCGGATGATATTTGTTTATATATTGAGCAACGACCCGACTGGGCACCCCTCTTCGAACAAGGCAAGATGCTGGGTGCCCTGTTGGCGAAAAGGAAACTGGAGCACGCGGTTGATTCGGATTTCTCGGATTGTCCTTGTTGCCATCCTCTCCCCGATGAACAAGTTCTCTTGATTGCCTATAGCGGTGTCGTCAACGGACTTGTGGACGACGACCATTATTTCGTACCGCCCATCTATGACCTATCGGTACCCGATGACTTCTATCTGCAAGAGGATGAAGCCATCTCGCAAATCAATCAAGAGATCCGACGATTGCAGGAACTACCCAAGTCGGCCGAAGTCGAGCAAGAGATTCGTCAATGGCAAGAGGAACGCAAGCAAAAGAGCATCGCCCTACAACTCAAGATTTTCTCCCACTTTAATATTTGTAACGCGCAAGGAGAATACCGCAAAGTGGTCGATATCTTCCGCGATGCCAAACGGGGGCTTCCTCCGGGTGGCACAGGAGAATGTGCTGCCCCTCGCCTATTGCAATATGCCTTGGAGCACCAACTGGAGCCTATTGCTTTGGCCGAATTCTGGTATGGAAGGAGTCCCCGACGTTATCGTCGCGCACACGGGCAGTTCTATCCCAGTTGCATCGAAAAGTGCAGCCCGCTCCTTACCTACATGACACAAGGATGCACGATAGCAGACATCCAACCAGTTCCGAGTCAAGAGGAACCGACCCTCCTATTTGAAGACGAACGCCTCATTGTCGTAAGCAAACCCGCCGGCATGTTGAGCGTGCCCGCCAAGGACACCTCGCTTCCCAATGTCGAACAATGGCTCAAACAACGCTATCCCGACTGCCGACTGCCCTTCATGTTGGCACATCGACTTGACCAAGCCACTTCGGGAGTGCTCCTTGCTGCCAAAGATGCCCAGACGCACAAAATGTTGCAACAGGCCTTTGAACAGAAGCGCATCCGAAAACGATACCTTGCTCTCCTCGAAGGAGAAGTTCCATCTTCCTGTGGCATCATCCATTTGCCACTCTGCACCAATCCCGACGACCGTCCCCGACAGGTGGTTGATTGGCAATTCGGCAAGGAGGCCATCACCCGTTACGAAGTGCTCCAAGTAATCCCTGGGGAACATCCCGTCTCTCTCCTTGCCCTATATCCCTTGACAGGGCGCACTCACCAACTCCGCCTCCATGCGGCCTCCCCCTTCGGATTGGGTCATCCCATGGTCGGTGACACCCTCTATGGGACACAATTTCCTGCACCCCGACTCATGCTCCACGCACAAAAAATCGACTATGCAGACATGAACATCCACCTAGTCGATGATGACAATTGTTTTCCATTACCATAAACGCCTTGCACTCCGACGAGCACAAGGCGTTTTATTCTCAAAGCGAGGTACTAAGTCACAAACAGATACAAAGAATTTTCCCTTAGCACTATCACATCTTGACCTTAAAGGACTTCTTGACAGGGACAGATTCATTGCCAACGACGTCCACCGAAGTGACAACATAAGTGTATTTTGTTGAACGGGAAACATCCTGATCAATGAAGTTGGTATTGACCGTGCGGAGCAACATGTGCGAGCCATCGCTGATATCAACTTTCTCCCCCTTGTGGAACTTATAGACGCAGAAGTAACGGGGTTTCTGCAAAGGGTCGTCAGTCACAACGTATTGCCAAGCGACACGCAAACCCTGCTGAGTCATCGTTATCTTCATATTGCAGACCTTCTCGGGAGCCACAGCATCAATATTGGTAAAAGCCGGAGGTAAGGCCGTCTTAGTGAAGACCTCTTTGCGGAGGAAGTCACGGACGTGGTAGTTATTGTCCAACACCTGATAACCGTACCAGAAACAGTTGCCACGGATGCGATTGCCCTCTTTGGCTTGATTCAACTTGTTGCTGAAGTGCGTGTGGCTCTTCGTCAAGTCGGGCGTTGGTTTGGTCTCCTTGGCGCCATCCAAAGAGCGCTCGATGCTTTGGCCGATATAGAGGTGGCAGTTTTCGGGCACATTGTCGTTCCACCACTTAACCAACGTCGTATAGTCGGCTACGGGGTGACCAATCTCCCAATAAAGCTGAGGAATAACATAGTCAATCCAACCGCTACGTGCCCAGAAGAGGATGTCGGCATAAAGGTCGTTGTAACATTGCGTTCCCTGCGTCTTGGAGCCCTCCGGATAATCGGTCGCAGCATTGCGGTAGATGCCGAAAGGACTGATGCCGAAACGCACCCAAGGTTTGATGCCACGGATATCGTCATGCAAAGACTTCATCAAGATATCGACACTACGACGACGGAACTTGCCCAGTGCATCAGGTTCATCCACGTCAATGTTCATCTGCGAAGCATAAATCTCGAAAGCCACCTTGTCATTAAACTCTTGACCTTTGACCGGGTAAGGGTAGAAATAGTCGTCCATGTGGATGGCATCCACGTCATAACGAGTGACAATATCCTTTACCACTTGGCGCACATGAGCACGCGACTCAGGCAAGGCTGGGTTGAGGTAAAGACGGTCATCGTAACGGACGAACCACTCTGGATGTTGGCGATAGAGATGATTGTCGGCCATGACCGTGAACTTGCTGGCCGTCATGCGGTAAGGGTTGATCCAAGCATGAAACTCCATCTGGTGTTGGTGGCACAGGGTGATGAGATAGGCCATCGGGTCCCACAACGGAGTGGGTGCCTTGCCCTGCTTGCCCGTCAGGAATCGGCTCCAAGGTTCGTAAGGACTCTGGTAGAAAGCATCGCCCTCGGGACGTACCTGGAAGAAAATGGCATTGAAGCCCGTCTCGTACAGTTGATCGACAACCTGCTGCAAGTAGGCCTTGCACTCTTCGGGAGGCAACTTCATGTATCGCTCCTGAAAAGCCGTCTGCAACCACGTTCCGCGGAACTCCTCCTTTTGCGATGGAGCGGCGGGTGCAAACCCGAACTTCAGTTTCTTGGCCTCCACTGGCATCATCACCAGCAACACGAACAATAGGGACAGTATCTTTTTCATTCTTATATTATTATGCTCAAATTTTAACACGGTTCTCGTTAGTTCAAGATTATTGGTTAGTCTTATAGGCAATCGGAGAAGCCTCCTTAACAGAGTGATTCAGGGAGGTCTTTATTGCTTCTCCGACAATTCCAGCCAACGCATTTCTTTTTCATCTATGAGGTCGATAACTTCCTGCATGCGTTTACCTTTCTCCACAATCTCAGGTCCTGACAAGGTGCCGCTCGACATGAGGGCTTCCAGTTCCTGCTTCTCGGCTTCGAGTTTGGGCAATTCCGTTTCAAGAGCCGCGAACTCCTGCTTCTCCTTGAACGACATCTTAGGCGCCTTCTCAGTCTTGGGTTTGACACGCGTATCAACCTCGTTCACAACAGGTTTGCCCGATGAAGTAGCCACTTGTTCAGCCGCCTCTTCCTCCTTGAGTTGCTTCCACTCACGCCAATCCGAGTAGTTGCCAGGATAATCCTGCAATTCGCCTTGCCCCTTGAAGACCAACAGATGATCGACCACCTTGTCCATAAAGTAACGGTCGTGGCTTACCACAATGACGCAGCCACCGAAGTTCTGCAGGTATTCCTCCAGCACGTTGAGCGTCACGATGTCAAGGTCGTTGGTCGGCTCGTCAAGAATCAGGAAATTGGGAGAACGCATCAAGATGGTGCAGAGATACAGACGACGTTTCTCGCCACCGCTCAACTTATAGACAAAGCTGTACTGCTTTTCGGGCGAGAAAAGGAAGTTCTGCAAGAACTGCGTTGCCGACAATTTCGAGCCGTCGCTCATCTGGACATACTCGGCAATGTCGCGCACAATGTCGATGACTTTCTTCTGGTTATCAAATTGCAAGCCATCCTGACTATAATAGCCAAAACGGACCGTCTCGCCTACATCGAAGTGGCCCTCGTCGGGCTTGACCTCACCCAAGAGCATCTTGAGGAAAGTACTCTTGCCCGTACCGTTAGGTCCCACGATGCCCAACTTCTCGTAGCGGGCAAAGGTATAGTTGTAGTCCTTGAGGATGATGCGCGACTCGTCGCCCTCCTGACGGGGCGGAAAGGTCTTCGATACATGCTTGGCCTCGAAAATCTTGTTGCCGATGTAAGTTGATTTCATCTGTAGGCGCAAGGCCTGTTGTTCGTGACGACGCTTGGCGCGCTCCTCCAGTTCGTAGAAAGCCTCGATGCGCGAACGGCTCTTGTGACCACGCGCCTGCGGTTGGCGGCGCATCCAGTCAAGTTCGGTGCGCAACAGGTTGTTGGCCCTATCCACCAAGGCATTCTGTGCACTGATGCGTTCCTGCCGTTTCTCCAGATAATAGGCGTAGTTACCTTTGTAAGTATAGAGCGTCTTGTCGGCCAATTCGACGATGCGGTTGCAGACATGATCCAGGAAATAACGGTCGTGCGTCACCATGAGCAAGGTGCTTCGGGCATGACTCAAGTACCCCTCCAACCACTCCACCATCTCCAGGTCCAAGTGGTTCGTCGGCTCGTCCAAGATAAGGAACTGAGGTTCGTCGGACAGCACCTTCGCCAAGGCCAGACGCTTACGCTGACCGCCTGAGAGTTGTGCCACGGGTTGCTTCATGTCGGTCACCTTAAGTTGCGTCAATATCCTCACCATCAAGGCATTGTCGCCGCATTCATCGCCCACCGTCACCCCCTCGGGGAAGTGCGGGTTCTGACTCAGATAACCGACCTTCAAGTCGTTGCGGAAGATGATCGTGCCCGCATCCTTGTCTTCATCGCCCATGATGATGTTGAGCAAGGTGGTCTTGCCCGATCCATTGCGGGCAATAAGTCCAACTCGGTCACCCTCGTTGATTCCCAACGAGACGTTCTCAAACAGTATCAAGTCGCCGAAGGATTTGGTCAGGCCATCAATCTGCAAATAGCATTGTATCATCTTGTTTGTTTTCTTCTTGGCAAACGGCAAGTCCCTGCTTGCGCCTCTCATTTTCCGAAGGCATTCCGAAGGGTGACCGAAGGCTCGTGCTACCGAAAAAAGGGAAAGCCGGAGGGTATTTTCACGTCCGCAACACCGGTATCACACGCCTGTAATACATTATAAAAGTGGTGCAAAATTACTAAAAAACAGAGAAAAATACAAATTTTGCATGAAATGATTCTCTATTTTTGCGTTTTTCTCCCCCAAAAGTATCATCTTATCCTATTTTTTACTACATTTGCCGTCATAATCTAAAAGCTAACATGAAAGGAATAGTATTAGCAGGCGGTAGCGGCACCCGTCTCTACCCCATTACCAAAGGAGTCAGCAAACAACTCATCCCCATCTACGACAAACCGATGGTCTATTATCCCATCTCGGTGTTGATGCTGGCTGGTATCCGTGACATCTTGATTATCTCTACCCCTTACGATCTTCCCGGTTTCAAACGCCTGTTGGGCGATGGTTCCGACTATGGCGTCCACTTTGAATATGCCGAACAGCCTTCACCCGACGGATTGGCGCAGGCCTTCTTGATTGGCGAGAAGTTCATCGGCAACGACTCTGTCTGCCTTGTCCTGGGCGACAACATCTTCCACGGCAACGGCTTCACCGTCATGCTCAAAAAAGCCGTTGAGGATGCCGAGAAGAACCAGAAAGCTACCGTCTTCGGTTATTGGGTCAACGACCCCGAACGCTATGGCGTAGCGGAGTTCGACAAAGAGGGCAACTGCCTCAGTATCGAAGAGAAGCCTGCACAACCCAAGAGCAACTATGCCGTGGTAGGTCTCTATTTCTACCCCAACAAAGTGGTCGATGTAGCCAAAAGCATCAAACCATCGGCCCGTGGCGAATTGGAAATCACCACCGTCAACCAATGGTTCCTGAACGACAAGGAGTTGCTCGTGCAGACCCTGGGACGAGGTTTTGCCTGGTTGGACACCGGCACACACGACTCTCTTTCGGAGGCGTCCACCTTCATCGAAGTGATAGAGAAGCGCCAAGGTCTCAAAGTGGCCTGTCTGGAGGGCATCGCCTATCGTCAGGGTTGGATTGACGAAGAAAAAATGCGACAGTTGGCACAACCTATGATTAAGAACCAATACGGTCAATACCTGATTAAGGTCATTGACGAACTAAAACGAAACAACGAATAAACAACCTTATTGGACATGAGTACAGAAACTAAGATAGCAGTAGCCGGAACAGGGTACGTGGGGTTGAGCATTGCGACCTTGCTCAGCCAGAAATATGATGTAACAGCGGTGGATGTCATCCCCGAAAAAGTCGCCCTCATCAACAACCGCAAGTCACCCATCCAGGACGAATATATCGAGAAATATTTGGCAGAGAAGGAGTTGCGGCTCACGGCCACCCTCGATGGCGCTTCGGCTTACAAGAATGCCGATTTTGTCGTCATAGCCGCCCCAACCAATTACGATCCGGCCAAGAACTACTTTGACACCAGCCACGTAGAGGAGGTCATCGAACTGGTCATGCAAGTCAACCCCAAGGCCGTGATGGTCATCAAATCGACCATTCCTGTGGGTTACACAGAGAGCCTTTACCGCAAGTATGGACCATCGGTCAACCTGTTGTTCTCGCCCGAGTTCCTACGCGAATCGAAAGCTCTATACGACAATCTCTATCCGTCACGCATCGTGGTTGGTTCGCCATCAGCCAAGCGTTGCAACATCTCCACGGAACATGCAGCCGAAATGAAATCAGCTGCCCAACGTTTTGCAGCCATGTTGCAGGAGACAGCAATCAAACCAGACATTGACACACTCTATATGGGCCTGACCGAAGCCGAGGCCGTCAAGCTATTCTCCAACACCTACCTCGCTCTGCGCGTCAGCTACTTCAACGAGTTAGATACTTATGCCGAGCTGAAAGGACTTGATTCACAGCAGATCATCCAAGGAGTATGTCTTGACCCTCGCATCGGGACGCACTACAACAACCCATCGTTCGGCTATGGTGGCTATTGTCTGCCCAAGGACACGAAACAGTTGTTGGCCAACTATGCCGATGTGCCGCAGATGATGATGACCGCCATTGTCGAAAGCAACCGTACGCGCAAGGACTTCATCGCCGACCAAGTGCTTTCCAAAGCCGGCTATTACGACTACAACCAGCGTGGTCAATACGACAGCGCGGCAGAACGCGAATGCGTGGTGGGCGTGTTCCGTCTGACCATGAAGTCGAACAGCGACAATTTCCGGCAGAGTTCCATTCAAGGTGTGATGAAACGTATCAAGGCCAAAGGCGCCACTGTCATCATCTACGAACCTACCCTGGAAGACGGTTCGACCTTCTTCGGTAGCCGCGTTGTAAACGACCTCGACCGCTTCAAACGTGAGAGCCACGCCATCATCGCCAACCGCTATGACGCGTGCCTTGACGACGTAGAGGAGAAGGTCTATACGCGCGACATCTTCCGCCGCGACTAAGTCATTTTTAATTGATAATTGAAAATTAAAAATTGAACAATAAATGAAGAATATCGTTATCACCGGCGGAGCCGGCTTCATCGGCAGCCATGTAGTCCGCCTCTTTGTCAACAAATATCCTGACTATAAGATTATCAATCTGGATAAGTTGACCTATGCAGGCAACTTGGCCAACCTCAAAGATGTGGAGGACAAGCCCAACTATAAGTTTGTCAAGATGGACATCTGCGACTTCGACGCCTTCTATAAGTTGATGCAGGAGGAGAAGGTGGATGGCATCATTCACCTAGCTGCCGAAAGTCACGTTGACCGCTCCATCAAAGACCCCTTCACTTTCGCTCGCACCAACGTGATGGGTACCCTCAGCCTCTTGCAGGCCGCCAAACTCTACTGGGAGAGCCTACCCGAGAAGTATGAGGGCAAACGTTTCTACCACATCTCGACCGACGAGGTCTATGGTGCCTTGCAGATGAACCACCCCGAGGGTGTACCTGCCCCCTTCTCGACCAAGGCATCCAGTTCGACCCAACACGAGGCCTACGGTGACGAGTTCTTCCACGAGACGACGAAGTACACCCCCCATTCGCCATATAGTGCCTCCAAGGCATCGAGCGACCACTTCGTCCGTGCCTTCCACGATACCTACGGCATGCCCACCATCGTGACCAACTGCTCGAACAATTATGGTCCTTACCAGTTCCCCGAGAAGTTGATTCCGCTCTTTATCAACAATATCCGTCACCGCAAACCGCTCCCCGTCTATGGCAAGGGTGAGAATGTGCGCGACTGGCTCTTTGTCGAAGATCATGCCCGTGCCATCGACCTTATCTTCCATCGGGGCAAAGTGGCCGAGACCTACAACATCGGCGGCTTCAACGAGTGGAAGAACATCGACATCATCAAGGTGGTCATCAAGACGGTCGATAGAATCTTGGGACGCAAGGAGGGCGAAGACCTCGACCTCATCACCTACGTCACCGACCGACTGGGTCATGATGCCCGCTATGCCATCGACTCAACCAAGCTCCAGCGCGAACTGGGTTGGGAACCCTCTCTACAGTTCGAGGAGGGCATCGAGAAGACCGTCCGCTGGTACCTCGACCATCAGGATTGGATGGACAACATCACCTCGGGCGAATACGAGAAATACTACGAGAGCATGTACAAGGATCGC
>CACYQQ010000081.1 GCA_902776605.1 uncultured Bacteroidales bacterium
ATGCCATTGGTGCCACCGAACCAAAGCGTGCCATCCTTGTCGCGCATCGAACTGTTCTTGTAGAACTCGTTGCCTTGCAGACCATCCAGGGCGGTGTAGTTGCTGAAGGAACTTTGGCGGATATTCATCTTCGATAGACCGGCATTGCCACTCACCCAGAGGTTGCCCTCGCTGTCCATCTGTGCGGCGTAGGCAATGTCACCCGAGAGTCCGTTGGCCGATGTATAGAGTTGATTATGACCTGTTTGGCTGTCGTAGAGGATGAGACCCTTGCTGGTGCAAAGGGCCAGGAGGTTGGGCGCACACTTGCAGATGCTGAAGATGAGGTGCGGGTCGAGCGTGTGTGTTACAACGGGTTCGGACTGAGAGAGATCGATGGTGGTGAGACCATTGTAGGTGCCGACGTAGAGGCGGTCGGTGATGCTGTCGTAGAGAATGGCATCGCTCCAGAAGCATTGGTAGTTGGTCCGGACGTGACGGAACAGGTGACGTTGCTCGTCATAGCGCAACAGTCCGCGACCCAAAGTGGCGACCCAGATCTGTCCGCGTTTGTCTTCGGCATAGGCATAGATGTTGCCGTGCTCGCCTCCCTCGCCTTGGATGGGGATGTTTGTGCAATGTCCTGTCTTTAAGTCCAATATGCCGCCGCCCTGACGGTAGGAACCGTACCAGACGCGGTGGCGGGAGTCCTCGAAAAGGGTCATGAGGGCCGTCGGAACACTACCTGCCGACGTGCCGCAAGGGAAGTGGGCTAAGGTTTTGCCTTGGTCGCTGACGGAGTAGATGCCATCGTTGTCGGTGCCTACCCAGATGTGACCATCGGAGGCACGGAGCAGGGTGGTGATACAGTCCTGTCCGACACAGTTGTAACGGATGGATTTCGAACCGAAGTACCGGAAGTTGAGCGGCTTGCGCGACATGACATAGACTCCTTTCTGGAAGAGTCCCATCCAGATGTCTCCGTTGTGCGACTTAATGATGGAATGCACCTTGAGGCGGTTGGCATCGATGTTCAGCTCGTCGAAGAGTAACTGTGTGCAATTGCCTGTGGCACAGTCCAGTAACTTGACGCCGTAACCGTCGGTGGCCAGGTACATCGTGTTGGTACCCTCTTCGACGACAAAGTCTCGCACCACAAAGTCGGGCGAGGCGGGAACTACCTCATCCAGGTCGTCGGTCTCGGCATTGTAACGATACACGCCACCGAACTCTCCGCTGGCATAGAGGCTGCCCTCTGGACCTTTGCCCAGGGCGATATAGTTGGTGCGTAACGTCTTGGGACGGAAGGTGATAAGTTCGCCCGATGGGGTGAGTCGGTAGAGCAGACCGTCCATCTTGGAGACCCAGATGTTGCCGGCACCATCCTGTACGGCACATTGCGTCAGATGAAGCCGTTCGGAGAAACCGTTGCGCAGGGCATGAGGCACGCCCTCTTCGTCAATGTGGATGGAGAAAGTCTGGTTGCCCGTAGCGAGGAAGTCGCCGTTGTCCAATAGGGTGAGGTCCAGACAGTTGCTGTTGGGGTTGATGCCCTGCGCGGTGTCGCAGATGATGGGGGTGAAGTCGTTGGTTGCGGTGCGGTACATCTGCACACCGGCTATAGTGCCTACCAAGAGGTGACCCCGTTGGTCGGCACAAACGGTGCGGGCGAAGTTGTTGGCCAACGAACAGCTGTCTCCCTCGGTGTGTCGGTAGGTGGTGATGCTGGAACCATCGAAGCGACAGAGGCCATCCTCGGTGGCAATCCAGATGCGGTCGTCGGCGGTCTCGGCTACCTTGGTGACCAGACTGTTGGGAAGTTCGTTGTCCGAGTTGAACAGACGGCTGTATTGGGCATATAGAGAAACGGCGTTTCCAGCAAGAAACAACGCGAGAACTGTTACGGAACGAAGCAGGGTATGTAACATAGTCAAAAATAAATTTGTTTCATTCAATACGATGCGGCAAAAGTAACGCATTTTCTTGAATGAAACAAATTTTTAAGTAACAAAGATGTCTTATTTTGTTACAAGGTCGGCAACTTGACCTTCATTTTCTTGCCAGAGTAGGTAATTGTCTTCTCGATGGTCTGTGGATAAGGGAGGATGCCCTTCTCTTCCACCACAAACAATCGGATTTTGAAGGTCTGCTCTTTTTTCATGCCTTCGAAGTTGCCCTGTCTGTCTTCGAGGGTCAATGTCTTGGCCTTATCGTTCCAGACGAAACGGGTCGTGGCATACTGGCCCTTTTCACAATCATAGTTGCTACCTTGGTCGTCGTAGAGGGTAAACTCGCCGTCGGCACCTGCGTAGATGCGTAGTTCGATTGGCTCTGCGGTAGGTTGGTCAACGTATTGAACGACAGGACCTAAAGGAAGTATCGTACCCGCCTTGACGTAGAGCGGAAGTCGGTCAATAGGTGTTTCGGCCTGAATAGTATTGGCTCCATTGAGTCGCTCGTTTGTCCAGAAATCCCACCAAGTTGTCCCTGCTGGCAGATAGACGGTACGTTGTTTCGCCCCTGGTTCTGTAACCGGACATACTAACAGATTGCCCAACATAAACTCGTCCTTGATGTCCCATACCTTGCGGTCGTTGGCAAAGTCGAAGGCCAGGAGGCGTGTCATGGTGTAGTTGTCGAATGTAACACGCGCCGCCAGACTATAAGTATAAGGGAGAAGTCTGTAACGTAATTGTATCATCTTGAGGATGGCCTCGTAGTAAGGCGTGCCTGGTTCTCCGAATCGCCAGATTTCGCGAGGGGTGTCCGATCCGTGACTTCGCATCATCGGTAGGAACGTTCCCCATTGTAACATACGGGTGTAATACTCTTTGTAACCGTCATCCTTCACACCCTGAGGAAATTCGCCCTTGTAGAACCAACGTTGACCGCCTCGGGTGAAGAATGAACCGATATCCACCGACCAATAGGGACAGCCCGTTGCCATGAAGTTGAGGCCACCGGGTATCTGTTCACGGAACGACTTCCAAGAGGCATGTGTATCGCCGTTCCACGTCACAGTGGCATAGCGTTGCTGTCCGGCATAACTGCTTCGGGTCAAGTTGAGCACGCGTTTTTGGTCGGTCGCGGCACGTTGGTTTTCGTAGATACCCATAGCATGGTAGAGGGAATAGAGGTTGCTCCGCTCGGCACCCAAGGCATCGCTCAACAGGCTCTTGTTCAACTCATAACGTTGCGCCTGACTGTCCCAGCCATAGGCTTTGCCGTTGGTGGGAGCAATAGGTCGGTTCCAGTCGGCATCGAGGGGTTCGGAACTGTCGCACCACCAGGCATCAAAACCCTTCGAGAAGAATTCTCGGTCGGCATAGCCCCAATAGTATTTTCTTGCCTCTGGATTGAAAACGTCATAGACCGAGTGCTCCAGCATGTAACCTTTCTCGCGGAAATCGCGCTCCTGCGGACAATACTGTGGGTTGGGCCAGATGCTCACCATCAGGTGTGCATTCATGGCGTGTATTGAGTCGGCCAATGCCTTCGGGTCTGGATAATAGCGAGCATCCATCTTCATATAACCCCAACCCTCGGGCCAGTAGTTCCAGTCTTGCACAATCATGTCGATAGGCACTTGGCGACGACGATATTCTCCCAGCACCTGGATGAGTTCCTGTTGTGAGCAATAACGCTCTTTCGACTGGGTGTAGCCGAACATATATTTCGGCATCATCGGGCAACTACCTGTCAACCAACGGTATTGCGCCACCAGGGCATCCAGGTTCTCGCCCATCATGAAGTAGTAGTCGAGCGTCTTGGCGGCATCGTATTCGATGCATCCGTCCTCCATCTTCATGGCGCAACCAGCATCAAACAATAGTCCGTACCCATTCGTGGAGTTCAAGACAGGTACCGATGCTTTCAGGTTGTGCTGGGTGAGGTAAACCGTCTTGCCACGCAGGTTCATATAGTCCTCCATGTGGCATCCCAGACCATAGAGCGCTTCGTCGTCGGTGAAGAGGAAACGATTGCGGTAGCGGGTGCTCACACCGATGGTGTCACGTCGCAGGATGTCTTTGACGGTCACTTTGCCATTGGCGGTTTCCTCCATGTGGGCCGACTTCTCGTCGTAGATAATGCGCTCTTGCACAACGGGTTCGGCTTCGCGTGGCTTCGCAGGGTCTTCGGCCAACAGCAGTTTGCCGCTTCGCACATCAGCAAACGAAAGGGCACCCGTCTGCCGATTCATGGTAACCAACAGACAAGCCGATTTGTAGGTGACATTGTCATCGGTCGTCTTGACCTTGCATTTCACCACTTGCGGCGTATAGGTACATACCCCCGTCTCGTTATCAGCATTTTGGCCGTCGGCCGACCATTGCACATGCACGATGCTGGGTGTCACAAATGTCACTTTGGGCATCTGTTGTGCCCAAAGGGTAACGCTCATAGTCAAAAGTGTTGTCCAAATAAGTCTCTTTTTCATACTCAAGGTTCAATCGTTTATATATATGGGGATTTCTATAAATTCCCCGTTTATAGGTTAAACTTATGGAGATAATCTATAGAAACTCTTTTGAAAATTTAGGTCTTTCTTGGTATCTTGCTATTTATCAGTCGGTCACAATGTCACATTGCTCCCTCCTTCTGCTTAGCAATATCCTCAAGAAATCCTTCTAAATTTTCTAAAAGACAATTTATAGAAATCCCCATGTGTGTTAAGGGAGCCGAGGATAAATAAAGGAGATTTCCGGTCGTCTTTATTTTCTCGTATTCCCTTAACTCCGAGTTCGTTTACTTCAGCAGCTCGTTCTTTTCGAGCGTCCACTTCTCGCGCTGGAGGATGCCGCAGTTGTCACCGATGAACATCTTGGCGGCCTCCTTGTTGCCCTTCAGGTGCCAGTTGAGCCAAGCGATGGCAGGGATGGAGAACTCGCCGCCGTGAGGTTGACCATAGGTGCCACCATGCCCGACAGGGTAGTTGATGGCAGCTGCAGGGACATGCTTGATGCGGTGGAAATCGTCCATGCCGTTGTTGTAGGCAATGTCTTCCTGCCCACCCAGGATGTAGATGATAGGCGTGTGTATCTCGTTGAGTTTCTCCTTGTTAGGCATAGGCATACCCGGCATGGCGCCTCCGGCGTTGTTGAAGAGACCACTGTTCATGATCATGAGCAGAGAGATACGTGGGTCGGCCGCATTGCTCAATGTCTGCAATCCGCCGCAAGACATACCAGCCACGCAGATGTGCTTCAAGTCCAACTTGTGGTAGTAAGGCGAGTTCTTGTCTTCGTTCTGCTTGAAGGCCCAGTCGATTGACTCTGTCTGCTGCTGCTCGGTGGAACGGGGATAGTTCCAACCGTACATACCCGGCATGGGGAAATAACCTGTGGCGAGTACCAAATAGCCCTGCGAGGCAATCTCGTTGAGGAATTTGTAGTGCTCGAAGGGCGAATTGTAGCAGGCGCCGTTACCCCAAACGAGGATAGGCAACAGGTTCTTCTTGCCGAACTTCGATAGGTCCTGAGGGCAGAAAACGGTGTGGGCAGGCAGCGTAGCCTCCTCCTTCATGATGGCAGGATAGGCACCCGTGCCACCCTCTTCGACAATGTTCGACTTCGGTTCCAGTCGCGCCTCGTCAAACCACTTGACCATCTTCTTGAGGTTGGCCTCATTGTACATATTGAAGCCGTGACCACCTTCGGGTTCCTGCACTAGGAAGCTCTTGACGTGGTTCTGCTGGAGGCGTTCGTAGAATCGTTCACCCTGGCAGACAGGAACGACATTGTCCTTGATGCCATGGAAGATGCCTACAGGAACATCCTCAGAATCAACATAATAGAGGGCTGAGAGCATCTCGTAGTTGTCGGTGTGTCCCTCCTTGGGCATACCCATCACAGCCACTTCGGGGCTCTGTGGATTCTTGGCAACGCCGTCACAATCCATGTGAAGCAGATCGACAGGACCCGACCACTCACAGCAGGCATTGACGAAACTGTTCTCCTGCGTGAAGATGCCCAATTTACCTTCGATGTCATATTTCTGGTCACCACAAGTGGCGGTCTTCACGCCGTTGGTGGTAGCCATGACCGATGCCAGGTGGGCACCTGATGAGAAACCGGAAACGCCTATGAATGAGGTGTCTAACCTGAATTTGTCAGCCTTGCCGCGCAAGAAACGTACCACGGCCTTGATGTCATTGATCTGGGCGGGCCACTTGGCGTCCATGCTCGAACGGTGGTTAGGACAAACCACAGCAAAACCGGCATCTAGCAAACTCTTTACGATGGTACCCAGATCGGCCATACCCTTACTGTTGTTGCTGAACCAGGCGCTGCCGTAGATGTGAATCACGACGGGAAACTTCTGGTTCGGGTTGTCGGTCTTGGGCAAGTAGATGTCCAGGTTGTGGTACTCCTCGCCGTCGCCCACATAGTTGATGTCTTTCCATACTTTGCTGCTGAGGCTGTCAGCACGGTTGTTCTGGAGCTGCATTCCTCCAAATCCGAAAGGTCCCATCTGTGGGGGCTGAGCTACGGCACAAAGGCACATCATGCTCAATGCAGAGGCAATAAATGCTGTTTTTTTCATTCGTTTAGATTATTTGAATTGTAGACGTTTCTGGATTTAATGGGAGTTAACGGAAATGAATAGGCTTGCGCCTATGGAGTTAACTGACGATAGTTCAGAAGGCTAAAGGGTGCATTTGCGCCGCTAAAAGAAGTAGAGGTTTTTCAACTTTCAATTTTCAACTTTCAATTTTCAAAACTCCTTTTAACTCCCGTTAACTTCCTTTTATTCATTCTCTATAAATCGTAACGCTGTATCCGACGGAGAAGTTGACGAAATCCCGTTCCTTCAACTTGCAGTCCCAACATTGGTGCTTGTAGCCCCATTCGGCTTGCAGGGCACCTCGTTTCAGTCCGACGCGCAAACCCAAGCCGACCTGATAGAACAAGCCGAGGTTGAACTTCTTCTTGTCCTTCGCCCAGTCGGGTTCATACCAACTATCGAATTTCACTTTGCCGAAGGTGTATCCCAATTGGCTTGAGACAAAAGGACTTACGCGCTTGTTCCATAGGAAGTATTTGACTTGTCCAAAAACAGGGAACACCGGTGCCGCGTACATGTCGTCGTAATAGTAGTCGCATGCAGCAATGCCATAACCGGCACCTACATACAGGAGATCCTTGATTTTCAAATTACAAGACGTTTCATATCCCCAGCCGTCACTGTAATCGACCGACTTCTGGATATCGCCCACGCCTTTGATCTCCAAGAGGACGTCCGTAATCACTTTCTTCGGTTTCGACGAAGGCAAGTTGTCGTGGAGCAACTGACTCCGGAACTGGTTCCGATAGACGGCATCGGCCAACTCTCCGAAGGTGTTGGTCTGCATATCCAGGTAGGAATCAACGCTATTCTCTTCGCCGACCTTGTATCTCCTCCTCGAAATCTCCTCGTTGCCCGACAGAATAGCCTTGGCGGTAATCTCGGCATCCATGTCCAGCGAACGGATATTCACCCACAACGTGTAGTCGGCCTCCCCCTCTTGGACCAGGGTGTAGCCGTGCCCCGCAAGGTACTTGTCCAACGTCCGGATGAACTCTCGGACGAAGGCCTTTTTCTTGGTTTCCCAAAGATCGTTGTATTTGTCCTGAAGCTCTTTCTCATTGTCGAAGCCGTCGAATTCGGCATTCTCGAACGTGAATTCTACTTTCAGTTTCGTCTCGGCTTGCATGCCGATGGTGCTCGACAAGAGTAGCGCTACGAGCACCAGAAGCGCGTATTTGATATAGGTGTTCATGATAATCTGAATTGACGTTTTACTTCCTTATTCCCAATTGTAGGTCTCCAAGCTGAAGTATTTATCCTCCTCGGTGACATTGTATTTCTTCATCTGTTCCGTGGGGGGATAGGCAACGTGCCAATTCAGGGCATTCAGGTCCAGGTTGGTCAGACGGTATTCTGCCACACGGTGTGCAATGTGTTTGTCCAGGGGCTTGAACTCATTATCCAGAACGTGAATGACCAAAGTATCCGCGGCAATGAAGTACTCCCAGATAAAGCGGTTCATTCCCTCGTACGCCAAACTCTGCGTCTGGTTGCTCTCGATGATGTTTTCGTAACGATAGTAAAGGGATGATGAACGAGAACGGCCTTCGAGTCTGTTTTCAACCTCAAGCGCCACTCTGACGACCTTCTCCGAATGGTTCTCGAAGTGGAGTTGGTAGTGATGGTACTCGTCTTCCACCTCGCGGCAGGAGGTCATGCATGCTGCCAACCCCAGGGAGAGGAGTGTTAGGCCCTTACGTCTTGTTACTGACATTTTCATAGGTTTTAAAGGAAATGATTGTTAGGTTAAGTAGGTTTTTGTGAAAAAGATTGTCTTGGGCGACAGATGCTTGATTATGAACGACTACAAGGTAGATACGTTTGGTCAAGAATCAATGACCCGTCTTTTAAATGCAGGTTTTGTCCGAATACTGCATGCGGCTCGTGAAAAACTTGGCATTTTTCCTGTCGTTGGAGTTCAAGTTAAATCCATTCTCTTTTTCATGCTGGGGTACCTCTACTTAATCTGGAACAATTCATTCGTGCCTCTTCCGTCAAAACAACTCGTTCGTGCCTCCCTGTCTCGCCGTTACGCACTCTCGTGCTCGGTTCGGAGTGGTTGCTGTTTTCCCTCTTTCGGATTGCCTTCTTTGAAAAGAACGAAAAAGAACCAAAAAAGAAAGCAAAAAGAACGGAAAAAGAACGCAACTCCGTTACGACGGCGGCAGGGCTTCGGGGGGCGAACCTCGTCTTTCCTCATCGGGGAGAGCCTCCTGGAGGAAGAGCCGAGAACTGTCTTACGACGAATGGGAGATTTTCAACGCGTCGAAAAGGTCAATTCACCTTCCACACCTTGAGTGTAATGGTGCCTTGCGGACCACCGAATGCAGGCGCACAGAGGAAGAGCGAATTGTTCAACCAGGCATATTTGCTGTCGGCGGGCGCCTCAAACTTGGGTGCGCAGCGGAAGTAGAACTGCGGTTTGCCGTCCGCATCCTTGTCCATCGAGATGATGCCTTGGTTGCGGATGTGGATGTTCACGCCGTCGTCCGTGCGGATGGAGTAGATGGCCTCAATCTCGGTGCGACCCATCTCCTTGTTGGTCATCTGCCAATCGGCGCCGCCGGGCAGGACGGTGCCCTTCATGTCGGGCCCCTCGAAGGTGCCGCCCGTGATGGGGACGACGTTCCTCTCTCCGTGAGGCGTAGTGCCGACGGAATAGGCCTGACCCAGTTCCACCTGGAGGGTCAAAACGTGCGTGAGGGTAGGAGCCTCTTGTGCTCTACCGATACCGAAACAAGCCAGAAGGCAAAGTAACGAAAATAAGATTCTGTGTTTCATGTCCAATATGATATTATTCAAGTTTCGCTAATGCTCAACTTTGGGGAAGTTAAAGGAGTTAAAGAAGTTAAAGGAGATAAAGACGATTGTTAAAGTTCTTGAAGTCTCTTGTAGAATTGCTTTGGGGATAGTTACAACTATTGTCTTTAACTTCTCAGCGTCCGTTAGGACGCGATAACTTCTTGTACTTCTTTATCTTCGTTCAACTTGAATTATTTCTATTGGCGCAAAGGTACAATCTTTCTGTGAGATGTGCAAATTTGTATGTAACAAATCTGTCGTGTTTTGTTACATATCAATAATGTTGTTCGTCGGTGAAGGTATTATGTGCGTATTATGAGCCTATTATGCGTGTTTTTAGGTCGAAAGACAGGTTTCATTTCTTGCTGGCAATCTTCAGCCGTAACCAGATGAAGCGGGGAATGAGTCGCCAGAAGAAGACCAGGAGGCGGTATTTCCAATCGACGGTGATGACCGACTTGCGTCGCTCCAAACCATTGACGATCTCTTTGGCTACCTGGTTGACGTCGAGCTGCATCGGGTAGTTGCCTCCGTCGGTCAAGAGGGGCGTGCGGACAAAGCCGGGACGGATGTCGGTGAGGCAGAGATGGCGCACTCCCTGGATGTGAAGGAGTTGGCGTAGGCAATCCATATAGTGATTGATGTAACGTTTCGTAGCGGAATAGGCAGGAGCCGCACCCAATGGTCGGGTGCCGGCGATGCTGCTGATGACAGCGATATGTCCTGGTCGCTCTGGATGTTGCAAGAAATAATGATAGGCCGCTGTGACCATGCGGGTGAAGCCCAAGGCGTTGGTCTCGACCGTACGAAGTTCCTTATCGATGTCCAACGACGGGTTCTGGTAGCCGATGCCGGACGAGTGGAAATAGAGGTCGATGTCGCCACCCATCTTGCCTATCAAGGTGTGCAGTTGGTCGGCGGCATCGGGGTGGGTGATGTCGATGCGCTGGGTGGCTATGACGTTGAGGTTGGTGCGTTGTAACTCAATGAGTTGCTCTTGGCGGCGACCTGCGATGCCCACTTCCCACCCGCGTCGGGTGAGTTCGAGCATGACGGCTTGTCCAATGCCAGAGGTGGCACCTATGATGATGGCTTTTTTCATATTTCGGGGAATTGAAGAGAAGTGAAAGGGAAGTGAAAAAGAAGTGACAGGGACGTATGTTGAAGTTGCTGGGAATGGAATGAATGGCTTTTTTGATTATAGGAGAACTTCCTGAAAGAGCATACTACTCTACTCTTTACCCTTTACACATTACTCTTTACTTTACCTCCTCAAAGTCCCTCCCCCTCGGGGGAGTCGGAGAGGGGTCTTCCTGCATCGACCCAGCAGATGAAGCCTCGGGTGAGCTCGACAACATCGAAGCCGACTTTGGAGAGAATCTTGGCGGCCGCTTTGCTGCGGAGACCCGTCTTGCAGTAGATGGCAAGAGTCTTGTGCTTGTCGAACTTGGCAAGAACCTGCTCCTGGAAGTCGGGCACGTAGAGGTCTATGTTGATGGCTCCAGGAATGTGTTTTTCGGCAAATTCGTCGGCTGGGCGTACGTCCAGAAGTTCTACGTCGTCGTTTTGAAGGATTTCCTCAAAACTGTCCACCGACAGACTTCGATACTCCTCTTCCTCGGGGCAATCAAAGAAATTGCTTAGGGCATCACGGATGTTAGCAAACAAAGATTTGGTATTCATAGCCTTCGGTAATTGAAATCTTCAAGTTGGTGCTGCAAATTTATATATATTATTTGGTATTTGCAAGTTTTGGTTGGGAAATATTCTTCGTGTCGGTTCTTTTCTGTACGATTGTCAGTAAAAAATGCCGTTTAAATGGTAATTTTTAGCCATCGGACTTGATATTATGGCAATTTTGGGAATTTTTTTGCACACTTCGATTATTTTCTTGCCCGATTGTTTTGTAGTTTTTCATTTTTTTTCTTTCTTTGTGCCGATATTTTTTTAGATGATTGATGGGGGTATCTCCAATTGATCTTAATACCATAACTAATATATATATGCGAGTCATTATTGAACCCACTTATGAGCGTATGTCCCAATGGGCAGCGAATTATGTAGCAAAGCGAATCATTGAATCAAAACCTACTCCAGCCAAGCCTTTCGTGTTGGGCTGTCCTACAGGCTCTTCGCCTCTGGGATTGTACAACGAATTGATCAAGAAGTATCAGGCTGGCGAACTTTCGTTCAAGAATGTTGTTACTTTCAACATGGACGAGTATGTCCACCTGCCAGAGGAGCATCCGGAGTCGTACCACAGCTTCATGTGGAAGAATTTCTTCAGCCACATCGACATCAAGAAGGAGAACGTCCATATCCTGAATGGCAATGCCTCCGACCTCAAGGCCGAGTGTGAGGCTTACGAGAAAGCCATCGAGGCAGCTGGCGGCATCGACCTCTTTATGGGTGGCGTTGGTCCTGACGGTCACTTGGCATTCAATGAACCTGGTTCTTCTTTGACAAGCAAGACTCGTGTCAAGACGCTGACTACGGACACCATCATCGCCAATAGCCGTTTCTTCGACTACGATATGAACCTGGTTCCAAAACAGGCACTTACGGTCGGTATTGGCACCGTTATGGCAGCCAAGGAGGTCCTCCTGGTTTGCAACGGTCACCACAAGGCTCGCGCTCTCCAGCACATCGTCGATGGCGAGGTCAGTCACAAGTGGACCGCCTCTATGCTCCAGATGCATCCTCATGCCATCGTGGTTTGCGACGAACCTGCCTGCGACGAACTTACCGTTGGCACTTACAAGTACTACCTCGACAAGGAACGCGGTAACCTGTAATTATTTGGTTTACATAAAATAACCTCCCCACTTCGGCTTTGTGCGGAAGTGGGGAGGTTGCTTTATGTTTCGATGTGGAGTTATCAGGAGTTAATGGGAGTTATCGCTTCGCTCAAACTTCTTGGCTGTTAGCGCCGAAGCCCATTAGCGTGCGAAGCACCTTTAGTGGCGCAAAGGCGCCCATTAGCCTTCCGAACTACTCCATCACGTTAGAAATAGATGGCCATTCCCAGTCGGTGAGCACCTGATTTGTAGGTGTTTTCAACATCGCCGGCACTATGGATCTTCTGAGAGGGACCAATCGGGATGCCGTAGGAGTAGGTGAGTTGGACATGGTCGAGCAGAATCATACCCAAGCCGAAATCCAGACGCCAGGAATTGGCTTTCTTGAGCACGGTTTTGGCATCGGACTCTTCCTCGATGGCAAACTTGACGTCGTTCAGGGCGTAGTTGAATTGCGGACCTGCCATCAGGTAGGGGACGAATGCTTTCTCGACGGCGGGCAAGCGGAAATCGTAACGCAGGTGTACGGGGATGCTGATGAACTGGGCGGTTTCGCTATCGCCGTCTTTGCTCAAGTTTACCTCTTCCTGCGAATAGACGATGGAACCGTCGAAGCCAAAGCCCAGGATGGGGACAGAAACCAAGCCGGTGACGCCGGCATACCAACCTTTGTCGGCTTCGGGCTTAGCCATTTCTTCGTAGTTCTTGTCCAAGTCGATTTTCGAGACGTTCATACCACCGGTCAAGCCCCATCCAAGGGTGCGTGCCTGCATTACGTTACTGCCCAGCAACATACTGGTTATTCCTAACGCTAAGATAATTTTCTTCATATCGGTCGAGTTTAATGGTTTTTCTTTCTGTTGAAATCGTCTTTCGTGATATCGCTGCAAATATAGTCGGATTTTTGATAATACACAACTTTATGACACTTTTTTTGCGAAAAAGGGGTGTTGCGGTGCGCGCTATCTGTTTTTTACTTCAATTTCCAGCAATCAATTTTTAATTATTAATTGTTAATTTTCATTCCATAGTTATTGCTTTCCCAGTCGACTGAGGTCGTCGTAAAGCGTTTGGAGATAGGCTTTTCCGTACTTTTCGGCCAGACCGTGAGGGTCGTTGGTGCCCGACAGTCCTTGCCCTGACTTGGCGTTGTCCTGGATGTATTGGCACGAGTCGGTGATAAGTCCGAATCCGTCGCTAAAGGCGTAGAAAGCATAGTGGCCGATGGTGGGGTCGAGTATGTCTTTGCTGAAAGTGAACTCGTCGGCGTTGATGTCCAACTGGTGGAGCAGGGTGGCGGTGAGGTCGGTTTGACTACCCAATGTCTCGATGAGACGGGGTTCGCGGATGGCACCGCCCGTCCAGAACATAGGAATGCGGTAACGCAGAATCTCGTGATTTTGAATGCCTTGGGGGTAGTAGGCGAAGGCGTGATCGGCCACTCCGATGATGAGGAGGTTGTCCCATGCTGGTGTGTGTTTCAGTCGGTCGATGAAACTGCCGATGCAACTGTCGGTATAGGCAACGCTGTTCAAGTAGGGGTCGTCGAAGTGATGGTATTCTACGTCGAACGGCTCATGACTACTCAACGTGAGCATGGCGTGGAAGAAGGGTTTGTCCGATGGGCGGGAGACCTCGTTGAAGAGATGGTTGAACATCACATGATCGGGCACACCCCACTTGGAGAGACGGTCGGAGAGGGGAAAGTCGGTATCGCCTACGATGTTTTCAAATCCGCCGGCGGTAAGGAACCCACGCATGTTGGTGAAGTTGACGTCGCCACCGTAAGTGAAACTGAGTTCGTAGCCTTGGTCCTTTAAAGCGCGACTGAGATGGGGCATCCGGTTGCAACGTAGTTGGTCCTTCATCACCGAGTTGGTGGGTTGACCTGGATAGCCAGCCAGGATGGCGGCACAACCTCGGTCGGTGCGGAAACTGTTGGCAAACAGGTGGTTAAAGCCGATGCCCTCCCGATACATGCGGTTGACGTTGGGCATGATGGTCGAGTCGGCGGAAGGGCAGACGCCCGTGCACGCGGCCCCCGAGAAACTCTCTAAGATGAGCAGGACAATGTTGGGACGTGTGGTGCGAAGCAAAGTGTCGGCCGACAGGGAAAGGGATGCCGTGCTGTCAATGTTGCAAAGGGTGTCTTGGAGGACAAGGACAGCGGGACGGTTGAGTTCGGCATAGAGGCGGGCTGCCTCGTCGTCGGAGAGGAACCTATATTGCTTGGCAAAATCTTTTTTCTGGTGCGTGACGCTGTGGAAGAAACTGAAGAAGGGGTTGGTTGCCGCATGGTTGAGTGGCATCTCGCTGCTGAAATAGACGCGCCCGACATTCATGGTGGAGGTCGTCACGCCACCTCGGATAGCGACAAAAAGCAGGCCACACGAGAGTACGGCACCCAAGGTGCGGAACAGATTCTGTCGGGTCGATGGTAAGCACAGTCGCGAACCTCTTTCCCGTTGGCGATAGAAGAGACAGAACGCTTTTTGAAGAGGCCACCAGAGTCCGAAAAGCAAAAGTGGAGCCAGGCAGAGCATCCAGATGGGGGCTTGTCCAAGGGCTTCCAACGGATTGTCAAACAGATAGATAAGGGCGGTGGCGTCCAGTCGGAACCCCCAATAACCATAGAGGAAGAGGTCGCTCAGGAAATTGAGCAACACCAACACGAGGCAAAGGCGTAGCCAAAAGTGCATGAAGTGAAGGTGCCAACGGCCTGGTATCCAGATGTTGACGAGTTGCAACAGAAAAGGGAGGGCCATGAGATAGCCGGCACATGTCAGGTCGTGTGGCAACCCGTGATAGAGGACGGCCCACCAGTCGCCGCCGGAGTATGCTCCGAAGATGTCATGATAATAGAGCATGAAAACATATTTCCCCAGAGCAAATAGGAGAACAAAAAGGATATATAGAATAATCTTTTTGCGCATATTCAGAAGGATTTACGTCAATGTTATAGCGATTTTGTTGCAAAGATAGTGATTTTTCAAAAAAAGTAAGTATCTTTGCATTAAAAATATGCACAATTGATTTAATATCTTTATTGAGATGAACAAACTGGAACGTATAAACAAGTATTTGAGCGAGTCTGGAGTCTGCTCACGCCGTGAGGTGGATGAGTTGATTGAAACGGGCCGCGTTGAGGTGAACCGTCAGCCTGCCCGTATCGGCATGCAGATTGATACTGAGAATGATAAGGTCTATGTGGATGGCCAATTGGTCGATCCTGAAAACAAGATAAAGAATGCCATTTCGCTGGAAGCCCTTCAGAGTCAGATGGAACGCCCTTGGTGGGAGGAGCATAACGAGATGAAGCAGGCAAAGGAGGATGCCTTGAAGCAGAATCCTAAGAGCAAACTGCTGCGCCATGGCCGTAAGAATGCAACAAAGACTTCGACCAGCGTCAAGAAAGCTCCTGTCCGCAAGACGTTGAGCGAACTCAAGGAGGAGGCCACTCGTGTTGCTGCTATCAAGACGCGTGGTCACAGCGCTGCCGACAAACAAGCCAAGAATGAGATGCTTCAAGCTGCCAACAAGGAGGTGGCTGCCAAGGTGGTCAAACGTGATGAACTCCGTCGTCCCAAGACGTTGGGTGAGATGATGGGCAGCATGAGCAATACGCAACGTGACCGCACTCTCAAGGAACGTCGTGTCGAAGGAGTCAACCCCAAGGCCTCTCAGCTGCGTGGCAAGAAAACTTGGTCAGGCTCCAGCCGTCGCACTCGGCATAAATAATTCCGAAGGGGCATCGTCCCCTCGGAAATTTTACTATGGAATTACTAAAGTAGTTGGTCAAAAAAATATAGTAAAATGAATATCTAAGGATACATATTATTATTTTTGAACAACTCTCCTTAATATCATGAAAATTACTACTATGCTACACATTTATGAAGAAGCGGCTCGGTGTCTGTTGTGTGAAGAGGCACCGTGCACTCGGGCTTGTGCCCATGGAGATCCGGCTCGTGCTATCCGGGCCATTCGTTTTGATAATGCTCGGAATATTGGTAGGTGGGTTGCTGATTGCAGTCCCGAAGATCTAAGAAATGCCGAGCAAGCTTGCATCCATTACGATCGTCCTATCCGTATTGCGGAACTTTTGTCGGCAGCGGAACTACAGAAGAAGGTGACGTCCAAAGCGTTGCCTAATCTTGTTATCGACTTCTGCGGCATCCGGTGTGAGAATCCTTTCTTCCTGGCCTCCTCATCCATCTGTACTAACTACGAGATGGTGGCACGTGCTTTTGAGGCAGGTTGGGGCGGTGTCTTCTATAAGACTATCTGCAAGCAGGATATCCGAGAGGTGTCTCCTCGTTTTGATGCAGTCAAGGTGGGCAACTCTTTTGTAGGGTTCCGCAACATGGAACAGTTGAGCGAGAATCCTTATGAAGTGGATTTCGATATCTTACATCGCTTGAAGCAGAATTATCCCACCAAGATTGTGGTTGCCTCCATCATGGGACAATACGAAGAGGAGTGGATTGAGTTGGCTAAAATGGCAGAAGATGCAGGTTGCGATGCCGTGGAATTAAATTTCTCGTGCCCCCAAATGCGATTGGCAGGTATGGGAAGTGATGTGGGGCAAAACTCGGAGTTGGTGACTTTCTATACAGCTTATGTGAAGCGCAATGTGCATATTCCTGTTATCCCGAAGATGACGCCGAACATCACTCAGATTAATCAACCGGCCATGGGCGCTTACTTTGCTGGCGCCGACGCCATCTCGGCAATCAATACCATCAAGAGTGTCACGTTTTCGGCCAACTCCGAGGTGAGTGGAAAACAGACTCTCTCTGGTTATAGTGGTAGGGCGATCAAGCCTATCGCACAACGTTTCATTCTCGAAATGGCAAAGAATCCCGTGTTCGGAGGCTCTCATGGCAAACGGGTGGAATTCAGTGGTATAGGTGGTATTGAGACTTGGCGCGATGCCTTGGAGTTCTTGCAACTGGGTTGCCGTAACGTTCAGGTGTGCACTTCGGTGATGCAATACGGCTACCGCATAATTGACGACCTGATTCTGGGTATGCAGACCTATCTGATGGAACGCGGCATGGAACATTTGGAAGAGGTTATTGGTGAACAACTTCCGAAGTTTGTCCTACCTTCCGACCTTGACCGTGATACGTTGGTCTATCCTAAGTTCGATTATGACAAGTGTATCGGTTGTGGTCGATGCTATGTCTCCTGCCGTGATGGTGGTCATCAGGCTATCGAGTTCC
>CACYQQ010000082.1 GCA_902776605.1 uncultured Bacteroidales bacterium
GGATCTACACCCGTATATTCGTTGGTCTCGTAGTTACAATAGTAGTTGAAGACCGGGCTGTTGCTGCCATACCACGAATAGGTAGAGTTCAACTCGGTGTCGAACCAATAGACGCGTGTACCGCTGGCCGATACCAAAGTAGAATCGACAATCCACTCAGGATGGTCGGCATTCAGGCCAGCCGACGATGAGGTGGTCGTAAAGGTGGTACCGAAGCCCGACTTACGGAAGCCCGACAAAGAACGGATTTCCGGCACGTCGCACATATCCCAGTTGATACGGCTGGCGGCACGCTCGATGATCTGCAACTCGCCCGACGTACTCTGTATGACGCCGTTGTTGCAAGTATAATCGACAAAGTAACCATCTGTAATCAAGTCGATTCCCTCGTCATTGAATGCCTCAAATCGGTTGAGGTGAATATCCTGATAAGAGGAAGCCGAGACGGCAATGGCCTTGCCCAAAGGCGAAAGCGTTGTGATGCTGCTGGCACCGAAGAGGTCACTGATATAGTAACGACCGCGCATGAAGTGATAGCCCACCCAGTTGACCAACAGACTCTGCTCGTCGTAGTCCTTGATGTTGCTCTTCTGCAAGAAAGTCAAGAGATTATCGACCGTGGTGATGCCATCGGCCTCCATCAGACTGTCGGGCTGTGCCATGAAGGTGATATACTTCTGCGAGGCCAACGCATCGTTCAAGAGGGAGTCGGACTCTCGGGAGAGACGTTCGTTTCGCACGGTGTCCAACAAGGCAGCCATGATGCCGTAACCATGCATCTTGAGCGTATCCTGCACAGCATCCAACACGCTGTAAGTAGGACGAGCCAACACGCCATCCAGCACATGGATGATACCATTGGCATTGTGCACATCATTGTTGACGATATGAGCCGTACGGTTCAAAGTATAGAGATCCTGTGCCTCGTCCCACTTGGTCACCAGATAATCCAACGACATGTTGGCAGTGAACAGACGGGTGTTGGATTGCATGTCGTACGTATGGAGCGTATCGTTCAACACATGATATTTCACAATCTCGACGGCCTGTTCCTTGGACAACTGGTCCACGCTGCTCAACCCCTTCTGCGTGAGGTAGTTGGTCATGGCATCGTTCGTAGTCACGAAGAGTGTGTAAGTACCATAGGCATGAATCATACCACGCAAGTCGGCCTTATCGACCACCGACAGGAAGAGACTCAAGTCCGGTTGACTCTCCATATATTCGTCCATCTGCAACTCTGCACTGGCGGTCCACTTGGAACCCTCCATGTAGTCCTCGCAGGCCACCATCGTCATCGACAACAGTCCAACCGCCGCGCAGGTCATATATTGATAGATTTTCTTATTCATAGCTTTCATATCTCGTTATCTATCATTAGATAATACTTCTTTTCTATTTGACCATTGACTATAACAATCAATTTTTAACTTTTAATTTTTAATTGTCAATTATCAATTGTCAATTGACTCATTCCGTTCCCCAGAAAGGCTTCTGCTTCAATGGACCGCCCTCGCTCTTATTGATGCTCACATCCTGGTAAGGATAAGGCAGATAGCGGAAGTCCGGCTTCTTGAATTGACCCATGATATAAGAGACCTTGCTGGTTTCGGTACAGCTTCCGGCGATGCTCAACAGATAGCCAATATTGCCACCCGTGCAAGCTCCCTTGCCCTCCTGGTTACGTTCGGCATTGCGGAGCACATCAAACCAGCGGCGACCCTCGAAAGCCATTTCGCGAGCCTCTTCATCCAGAATCAGTTTCTCCATCGAAGAACCGCTGATGGTGCCAGGCTTTAACGTGATAGGCAAATCCTTTCGCAATTCCTCCCAATAAAGGTCTTGCATCGCCAATCCCTCACCTGTCTGGAGGTCAGTCGTTTCCACAGCACCGGCACGGTCACGCACCTTGAATACGGCTCGATAAGCCTCAAGCAGCATCTCCTGGTCATTGTTATTGGCTATGGCCAACTGCGTAAGCACCTCTGCCTTCATCAGATAGATTTCGGCCAAACGATAGACAAGTACATTCTTCTTATAATCGGCCTTGGTGTTTATGCCCTCGGTATCCGACAAGCCAGCAAACTTCCAGATACAAGAAGTACCGCCGAAGATCGCTATATTCATATACGAGCGAATGTCACGATAGCGGCAAGCCATGGCCAACTCCTTTTCGGTAGGCAAGAAGAGTGTGCTGCTGAACAGATCCACATTGGCGGTATAGTAGCGGGGAGCCACGACGATATCGTAGAAACCGGAATTGTTGTACGAACTCTTGTCTTGCTGCAACTCCATGATGCTTTCGTTGCTGTTGCCCGATACGTAAAGTCCATCGTACCAATCGGTTGGCAGCAGGTCAACCATATAGTAGAAGGAGGAATCGGCCTTGGTTTCCAAGTCCTTCAAATCAACACCCGACTCGGCGGCTGTACTCTTCTTGAATGGAATGAGAGCATACTGACCCGACTCGATGATGGTATTGCAGAGTTCCAGGCACTTACGATAAGCCGCCTGTGACGTCTGCGGGTCTGTAGCATACGAACCTTTCATACGATACATATCGGCCAAAAGGGCTTTGAGCATATACATGGTCACTTGACCCTTGTTGAGTGCCTTTCCTGTGCTGGCAGCCGAATAACTGTAAGGAAGGAAAGCATCCTTCTGCACGGCCTCCAAATCGGCAATCAGGGCATTCAGAATATCCATCTGCTTGCTCGCACCTACCAGACGGGGAGTGGCATCGTCGTAATAAGCCCAAGTGATATAGGGCACATCCTTCCACAGACGGATCAGGTAGAAATACATCAAGTCACGTACCACACGTGCCTGTGCATGATAGATGCTGTCCTGACGTACTGTATAAGAAGGGTCATTGCTCAAGGCAATTTCCGAACGCTCCAAAAGCAGGTTGCACTGGTTGATAACCGAGTAGTAGCCCTTCCAAGCCACGAACTTGTTACTCGAAGTGATGTTGCCTTCGCGGACATTGACATAATCTGCATAAGTCACCATCGACGGAGCCACCATATCGGCACGCATCTCGGCCTGTTGCCAGATATAAGAAGAACCCGACAGCCAGTTGCAATAGATGCCCGTCATGGCAGCAGCCACGTCTGCTTCCGATTTCCAATAATCCTTGGCCGAGACAGAATTCTCGGGCTGAAGGTCCAACCAGTCGTCACACGAGGTGAGACAAGCCGCAGCGGCAATCGCTAAAGTCAATATCTTTTTCATATCTTTCATGCACACTTAAAAATTGACACTCAGACCAAGAACAAACTCCTTAGCACGAGGTGTGGTGGCCTCGTCAATGCCTGGTCTGGTAGCACTGGAGATAGAAACCTCAGGATCGGCACCCGTATAGTGGGTCCAACAATAGATGTTCTGCATCTGGAAATAGATACTGGCCTTCGAGATGAAAGTATCTACCAACCACTGCTTGGGCAACTCGTACTTGAGGGTGGCAGTCTTGAAGCGCAAGAAGGAACCATCCTCCAGATAACGGCTGGAAGCCAACGAGTTAAAGCCTCGTTTGTAGGCTGCACGAGGCAAGATATTCTTCGGTGCAGCACCACTCTCGACCTCTTCTACCGTATATTCATGCGTCCAACGGCGCAGGGTCGAAACACTCTGGTTGCTGAACGAATTCATCGACTCGGCCTTGGCACGCGCCAAGTTCACGATCTCGTTGCCATAACGGAAATTGAAGAAGGTGGTAAAGGTCAGGTTCTTCCACTTGAGGGTCGAACCGAAACCACCGGTAATCAATGGGTTACCATTACCGAGATAGACTACATCCTGCTCGTTGATGTTACCGTCATGGTTGATATCCTTGTACTTGGCATCGCCTGCCACAAACTGATAGTCCATGGCGGGATAGTTGAATCGCATATAGACAGGCACGGTGTTGCCGTTGGCGTCGAACGAGTAAATCTTGTTGCCGTTGGCATCACGGGCAATGGTCTCGTCGGTATTCATATAGACACCCTCATAGAGATAGCCGTAGTAGGAACCCAAAGGTTGACCTGCCAACTGCAGGGTAGGATAATCACCATTATTCAAGGCATTGCCCGACCACGTACCAATCGTCTCTAAGTCTTCCTGCAACTTGTTCTCGTTTCGAGCCAGGTTGCCCGACAACTTCACGGTCCACTCCTTGTTGCGGAAAGCCACAACATCCAGATCAAACTCGACACCCTGGTTTTTCATGCCCGTCGAGTTGATGAAAGCAGCCTTCTCGTAACCGGTCGAGGTGGTAATGGGTCGATTCTTGGCAATCAACTGGTCGCTCGTCTTCTTGTACCACTCGAAGGTAGCACGGATGCGGTCATCCCAGAAACCGAGGTCGGTGGCAACATCAATGGAACGGGTACGCTCCCACTTCAGACGCGAGAGTTGCAGACCGGCTTGGTGGGTGCCTTTCTGACCCATATAGGTAAATCCATAGGTATCGTAAGTAGTCTGCGAAGCGTAGTTCGACAAGGCGCGGCTGGAACCCGACTCACCATAAGAGGCACGGATTGACCACTCCGATACGTAGGCCTTCTCCATCAAGTCTTCCAACAATGGTTCGCCCGACAGACGCCAACGTGCTGAATAGGAGGGGTAATAGGCCCAACGGAAACCATCACCGAACTTCGAGGAACCCTCATAGTTGCCGGAGATACCAATGATATATCTATCCAGCAGGCTGTAGTGAGCATTGAAGTAAAGACCGGCACTACGCACTTCCTTCGTCGAACTGTCATACAGACCCGAGTTGGTGGATGGATAAGCGCCACTGGTTGGGTCGGTCAAATAGATAGAGGGCAGATTCGAACCCGAAATGACCACGTTCTTATCGGGGGTCTGTTCTGTTCGGAAGCCCACAATGAACTGCAATTGATGGTCTTCGTTCAACTCGGGCAAGAAGAACAGTTTGTTGTTGCTGTTGAACGAGAAAGACTCAATATCCTTGTCAATCGCATAGTTGACGGTATTCTCGGTCCAAGGACGTCCTGTAGCGGACTGAGGAACAAAGGCATTGTGCTTGACGTTGAACACGTCAAACGAAATCTCCATCTGGTAACGCAACCAGTCCAAGGGTCGATACTGCAACTGCACATTGGGCAAGATACGGTGTGACTTCTGTCGATAGTAACCCTCCTTGCCCATAGCCACTGGGTTATAGACACCGTTCTTGGTATTGTCCCAATATTTACCATCCATCATGGTGGCTGGCGTGAAATAGTTGTCGGTCAAGGTTCCACTTTCGTCGTATTCATAGACCGCCATGTTAGGTGGACGGTTGTAGGCCTGGCTCAATACATTGATCTTCGAGTCGAGCGCCGTCACATAGTTGCGGTCCGTAGTGGAATAGGTATATGCCATCGAAGCCGAGAACTTCAACTTCGAAGAAATGTTGTAGTCCAGGTTGATACGGCTGGAGAGACGGTCGTAGGCCTCGCCGATGGTAGTACCCTCCGAATTATAGTAGTTGAACGACACGCGGTATTGTGCCTTCTGCGAACCGCCGAAGATCGCGATGGAGTGATCCTGCGAATAACCGGTCTTGGTCGATTCCTTGTACCAATCGGTGTTCTGTCCATAATTATAATAATTATAGAGGTTATAGGCATCGTTGGCCAACTGAGGATACGCCGTAGGCGAAAAGACTTCACCGGAATTATAGATTTCCTCCATAATGAGGTTCACATACTGGTCGCCATTCAACATCGGCATAGGGTCTTTTGGACGGCTCACCGTACCCTTGAAGGTATAGGACAAAGTCGGCTTGCTGATGGCACCGCGCTTGGTCGTAATCATCAAGACACCGTTGGCAGCCTTCGAACCATAGATGGCGGTAGCGGCGGCATCCTTCAACACCGTAATCTCCTTGATGTCATCGGGCGAGATGTTGAGCATGGTAGCATAGTCGTTCTCGTCGGCGGTCGAGAAGTCGAAATCATCGTCAATGGTGGTCTCGTATGGGAAACCGTCCACGATGACCAATGGCTCGGACGAACCGTTGATAGAGGTGGTACCACGCACACGGATAGACATACCGGAACCCGGTGCACCCGACGTAGCGACCATATCGACACCGGCCACACGACCTTGCAAAGCGTCGGTAGCATCGGCCACTGCCAGGTCTTCCAACTCCGACATGTCGATACGCTTGGCGGAGGTAGTGATGTCGCGTTCGGCAATGTTCAACATGCCCGACTGCTGACGGCGCGAAGTGGTCACCTCCACATCCTTCAGTGCCACGCTCTCCTCCTCCAACGTAACGTCATAGACCTTCTGGTTGGCCGTGATCGGGATAGTCTGTTTCTTGTAACCCGTGAACGAGATGACGAGGACGTCACCCTGTCGGATTACCTCCTGCAAGGAGAAGTTGCCATTGAAGTCGGTCTGTGCACCGGTGATGGTACGACCATCCTTATTCTGCCAAATGACGTTGGCTCCTGCCATAGGCTCATTGAAAGTGCCATCCATGATGGTACCTCGCACCAACGTCTTCTGTGCCCAAGCCAACCCTGGCAAGAGGGTCAGCATCAGTAGCAACAGTATCTTATTGAATTGTTTCATAGAATAGATGTTTCTTGATTGAAGAGTCTCAAGTCCCGAAGGACTCTCCCGATTTAACGGCCACTGATCTTATAAATGACAAAACCGTTCAACGAGTGTATCATGCAGTTGGGTGCCATGATGTTACTCTGTCCCACCTGGCGTACCACCGTATTGTCGAACTTGTCCGTAATCTCGTTAGCATTATAGACATCCACCACCTGGTAGGCACCCGAGGTGTAGGCACGACCGAAGAACTGCAACTGGTTGGCGTCGCCGCTCTTTGCCACATAACCCGACATACGGGCACCCGAGATCAGTCCGTCCCAAGCCTTGACCACATTGCCGTTGGCATCCAGTCGGTCCATATCGGTGATGACCGAATTGGTGGTCACCAGATACTGCTTCGGTGCCTCACGGTTGGAGGCTTTCAAGCCATCCCATGCCTCCGACATTTCGTAGAAGGCACTCAGGCCATCGTCGGGATAACATCCTGACTTAGTGATATATCCGTTGAGGAAGTAGATGACGGAATCCACCCAGTTGGCATCATTCTCGGTCGGATTGGTTGGCAGGTAATCGGGATGACGCAACAACGAGATGCCCGATCCGGTCGTCTTGCCATAGTTGATAGCCGCCTGCAGGGCCTCGTCGGTCGGTACAAAGATGGTCCAATGTCCCGAACCGATAGAGAGGAGGTCGGAATTGGCATGCTTGCTCTGGTTCGCATCGTAGTACTCCAAGTACTTCTTGAAGAGGGTGTGCTTGGGTTCGGCAGAAGCTGAATCGACCGACAGATAGGCACGCAGATAACTCAACGGACTCAGGTAATCATTATAATAATGTGTACCATCGCCATAGTCGCCCTCCTTGCTGTAAATCAATGGAGCGGAATGTTTGGTCGAGGTATAGACCTTACCGTTCACATAATCTACATCGGTATCCTTCACCACCGAAGCATAACTGCCTGGAGTAGGTTCCGACTGTTGCAACACCTCTGGTAGAGGAGCCCTGCCCAACCACCAGTCACGTTCGTTGGCATCGTTGGCAATCGACCACATGGTCTGAATCTGTATCTCGGGTTTGCCATCGACGGTCTTGCCCGACTTACGGTAACGCATCACGTCACCGGCATAGTTGTTGGTATAGGCCCAACCGCCATAAGCACCGTTCAGTGGATCGACCTCAAAGTCCAAGGCATCGACCGCCTCACGCTCCACATAGCCGTTCACCATGTTCTGCTGGAAGTAGGTCATCACCGGACTCTCGTTACCCACCGTACCGTTGGCAAAAGTAGAGTACAACGTACTGTAGTGGATATTGTCCCACCACTTGGAGTTCTCGTCACCCCACAATATCAGGTTGATATCGACATCGTCCATGCCTGCCAGTTTCGACTTGAGCATGTTGCCGAACACCGAATTGGTGTAGTAGTTGGAAATCAACATCTCCTCCTTGGAGTAGGCCGGATCCAACAGGAAACGGGCAGCAACGCCCTCGAAGGCAGCGGTCTTAGGTACGAAGTTGGTAATCTGCCACATACCGTTCGAAGCCATACCTGCGGCAGCAACGCCACTCTCGTAAGTGAGGGTTGGGTCATAACCATTGATGTGCTCCGACGAACCCACCATGTTGACGGCAGAACTCTCGAACTGCGACGGCCAGATCATGCCGTTGGCCTGCATCGAAAACCACAAGGCATTCAGAACCGTGCCCGACATCTTGTTGAAGGCAGCGTTGAACTCCTCCTGGGTCGAACTCTCGGTCAACTGCATGCCCGAATAGTGGAACAGACGGTTGTTGATGTAGTTCAACAACACATCCTTGCGGGGCACATAGAAGGTCATACCGCCATTGTAGTCGGTATAGAAGAGATCCGAGTGATGAAGAGTCATATAAGTGTAGCTCTCCAAGTTCAACAGGAAGGGGTTATTGGCCTGATGGTAACAACGCACCAGGAAATGGGTCATATCTCGATCGGGATAGGCCTTCTCAAAGTAATGGGCAGCCGCAGAGCTCTCCGTATACATGAGGAACTGATATTCGCCGTTGCCCTTCTTGTAGTTGAGGATATTGTTCAACAACTTCCAGGCACCCTGCTTGGCCGTTTCTGGTTCATCCTTGGCACTGCCGTCTCCATAGGTACGGATCAAGGCATCCATGTTCTCCAACGGCATCACCACTTTATCCACCAGGTGAATCACACCGTTCTGGCAATAGAGGTCGCCGGGATTCTTGGCCGACGAACCGGCATCGATGATACCTGCCTGGAGGTAGTTACCGTAAGGCGAGAATGTCGAACCTACCACCTTGGCCCAGTCGTCGGACGAGATGGAGTTGTTGTTGTTGAAACGCTCTGTATAGATAGGCAGAAAACGGTTATTCTTCCACGTAGGTGCATTATTCTTCAGCGCGAAACGCTCTCCCGTCGCAGGGAAGTCATATACCTGACACTTCACACCGTCAATCACCTCTTCACGGATTAAGTCATAGGATGGTGTCTTGTGCTTGAAAGCCTCGTCCACACTCCAGGAGTTGAACGACTGCAAGACATTCGACAGCGTGTCGCAAGGATAGGAATTATACATCATCCACGATGAAACCATGCGGGCTGCCACCTCGTCGGGGATATCGTCCACATCATGATAACCGTAGGGATTGTTGGCAAAGAAAGAGGCAAAGGCCTCGTCGGTGGGCACGAGGAAAGTGTATTGCCCCGAACCCTCCACTTGCTTCGAAAAGAGAGTCTTATCGACCAGTTTCAAATAGGTCTTGCAGTCGCCACGTTGCTTCAGGATGGTCTCCGATGAGGCCGTAACCCACCCAGGCTGGTCATAATAGCCACCAAACTCCTCCTGACACCCCGAAAGGCTCAGTGACAGAAGTGTTGCTAACGACAACCCAGAACACAGCGATGCCAAATAACGCCGATTTCTGTTATGTTTCATGATTGATTATTAGTTGATTGCGAATAAGTAGTGCAAAAAAGAACTTCTCAAGTGTCTCGAAAGATATGCCCCACTCTATACTTCCCAGAGGAAATGCCCATGGTACAGGTGTCCAATAGATGGTATCCGATTTCTTTTTTGCGGCACAAAGTTAATTATTTTTTTTTATATGCCGAACATTTTATGTTCATATTTCCGACTTTTCCCCCGTTTTTTATCCGAAAGGTTCTCTTTTGTCCCGAAAGCCATGTGAAATGGATGGCAAACGCCCAAATTATGCCAATCAAAATAGAGAAAGAAGTACAAGAAGTTACCCCGTCCCAAAAGCCACTAAGAAGAGACCGACATGAGTTGTTTGACGTAAGTGATTGTCCCGAAGGGACTACACACGGAGACCGGCATATTCCGTTCTGACCGTTGTTTGACGTGAGTGATTGTCCCGAAGGGACTACAGACAGAGACCGGCATATTCCGTTCTGACCGTTGTTTGACGTAAGTGATTGTCCCAAAGGGACTACAGACAGAGACCGGCATATTCCGTTCTGACCGTCGTTTGACGTAAGTGATTGTCCCGAAGGGACTACAGACCACAGGCAGGTGGTGAGCGAAGCGAAACCCCTGCTATGTTCCGCACCACCGACGGAGTGCCGAAGGTACGACAGAATCTTCTCTGCCGCCCTTTCGGGGCTTGCTTCTCCCGCACACATGAAGCAGGGGTTGCCCCCCTGCCTGTGGTCTTATAGTCCTTTCAGGACTTTTCCTTGATCACTCTCAATTCAATCAGGATACTCATATTTCAATCAGAGCACTCATAATTCTAAGGAAATAAGGTTGGCTTGGCAAGTTACAACACCGATCCAACTTCCTCCCTCCTTACACTATTCTCCAAATGTTTGAGCAGGAAAATGCCACCCGACCGGCAAACAAGTCCATCGGGTGGCAAGACAGTCATAACTCACATTGGAATCCTGGAGTTATCATAAACCGACAGAAACACCTTGAGGAACTTCCTTATATTTATGCTCATAAATAGGGAAACGATGTATATTGATATCCTTTTCCCACAATGCTCTCGTAGCGTAGTTCAAGCCCTCTGAAT
>CACYQQ010000083.1 GCA_902776605.1 uncultured Bacteroidales bacterium
GCTATTTCCCAAAGAAACCGGCTATTAATGTTATCAAATCATTTGATAATCAGCCATCTTTATTTTGAAATAAATTCGTCGAACTCACGTTAAATAGTATTGTCCCAGTCGAACAGGGCATCGCCCCAAGGGTAACTGCCTGGTTTGAAAGAGAAGTGCATGTTGCCCATCGCTTCCGAGCGCATACGAACTACGCCGGGCGAGACTCTTTCGGTAATCTCAAATTGTGTCCAACCAAACCGTTGCATGATGGCAAACGCTGTGGCGCCACCCTCTACGATGAGTTCGGTTGGGCACATCCGTTCTACCAAGGCATAGACCACATCCGCCATCTCGGTGCGACGACGTAAGGCTGCTTCGACCGAGTCGCCGCTGGCGTATGGAATGTTGAGAATGAGGCCGTTACGAGCCGGTTGGATAGCGGCGCGCGAGAAATGGCGCACCTGGATATTGGCCAACCAATAGGCGGCACCCTGTGTGCCCTCATAGACATCGAGCGGCATGGAGTGCAACGGCAATTCGCGACGGCGCACGAAGGGTCGGGAAGAGAGGTCGGTGCTCTGCTTCGAACCGCAGACGATGAGAGTCGAACCCTCACGCGAGAGACCTCCGAAATCGTGTTCGGGAAGCGGCGCATATCCTTGATACTCAAGCAATGCCGAGAAGAGGTCGGCAGCACCGGCAAGGAGTGTCAGGTTGGGCCCTTGCATAGCTTGCATCACTATCTGTCGGACATCCTCGGGAGTGACGGCATCGGGTACACGGATGCGACTCTGCGGAGTAATCTGGAGTCGCAGACAGATGCTGGCGGTCACGGCAGGGAAGTCGGCGATAAGGGCATATTGCGTTTGGTCGAGGGGTTCGCCATCCACATAGTAACAGCCGCCACGGATGATCTGACCGCGGCTGGGATTGGCGGGCATGTAGAAAGCTTGTTGATAAGCCGTATGGTCGAGGACGGCTTGCAGTTCACCGACAACGTGGCCGCGCACCCAGGCATCGACTTTCTTGAAGAGAATGATCCGCTCGTCGGTGGTATGTAGGATGGGGCGCAGTTGTTGGCACAGAGACTGAGTCTCGGCGAGGGCTTTCTCCTCGGGCATGGAGCGTGTGTCGGTGGCGAGGACGAGGAGTTGGCAAGATGGTAACGAGTTGGGTATCTGGGTGAGCAGCACGGTGCTGAGACCATAGTCATGGCCCAGACCTGCAATCTCTGCTGCACCGGTAATATCGTCAGCTATTACAATAATCATGCTTTTCGTCAAATGGTATTTTGGTAACTAGCAACTAGTTATCCGTTATTCTTTTTGTTTTCGTCCCAAGAGTCGGGACAGGAAACGGTGTGGACTCTTGGAGATCTCCATCAGATGATCGAACCGTCGTAACTGGTAGTAGAGCAACGTGCCTGCCAAGAAAGACGAGATGAAGTCCGAGATTGGCATTGCCCACCATACGCCGTTCACGCCACTGCCGCCATGTTCGACAAAGAATCCGGGCAGGAAAAGCAACATCGGGACGAGGAAAATCATCTGTCGGGTGGTCGAGACGAAGATGCTCTTCTTGGCTTTTCGGATGGCCTGGAAGAAGGTGTTGGTCACCATCTGTCCGCCCACTAACGGGAACATACAGAGCATGATACGTATGGTGGGAACGGATAGATCGATCATGTGCTGGTCGTTGGTAAAGAACCCTGCCAAAGTACGTGCATTGAGCGCAATGATGACATAACCCAACGTCATCACGAAGGTGGCAGCCAGGTAGGCAAACTTCAAGGTGGCGGTCACGCGATGGAAGAGTCGTGCTCCTATGTTGAAACCCACGATAGGTTGCATTCCTTGGCCGAAGCCCATCACCGCCATGACCAGGAACATAGCGATGCGGTTGGCAATGCCATAGACTCCGACAAAGATGTCGCCCTCCTCTCCACCATATTGCAATGCGGAGGCTCTCCCACTTGAAATAGACAAAGAGGTTCTTGCGGATGAAGAAGAAATAACCCTCATATAACCAGGCCAATACCTGTCCCAGAACCGTTGCTAAGGCAGCGCCGCGCATGCCCCAGCCTAATCCGAAGATGAAGATAGCGTCGAGTATGATGTTGGCTATCACGGCAATAAGTTGACCAGTCATGGCCAGACGGGGATTGCCCGTGGCGCGCATCTGGTCGTTCATGCCCAGGAAAGTGTGGGTGATGATGTTGCCCAACAAGATAATCTGCATGTAGTCACGGGCATAGGGCAAGGTGTTGTCGCTGGCGCCGAAGAGGCGGAGTATATCGTCGATGAAAAGCAACCCAAAGAAGGTCAATGTCAGACCAATAACCAGGTCCAAAGCCAGGACATTGCCAAAGATGCGGAGTGCCATCGGACGGTTGTTTTCGCCCATGCGGACCGAAGTCTGAGCTCCTCCGCCCACGCCTGCCATGGCACCAAAGGCAGCGCTGATGTTCATGAGCGGGAAGGTGATAGCCAATCCCGCAATGGCCAGCGAGTTAACGCCTTGGCCAATGAAGATACTGTCGCAAAGGTTATATATGCTACTTGCCGTCATCGCAATGATGCTGGGGGTAGCAAATTGGATAAGCAGTCGGCCCACAGGTTTTGTGGCCAACTGCTTACTTTTTTCGTCGGTATATTGAGCCGCAGCTCGTGCGTTCAATTCGTTCTGAGTCATCTAATTATAATATTCTACCTGTCAAGCGGAAAGTAATCTGCGGATAGACCGTAATCTTGCTGATGATGTCACCCACTCCTTCTATGCTTTCGGCATTCGGGTCATATTTATCGGCCGGCAACTCGTTCGGACTGACCACTTTCGGCGTACCGTGGAACCAAGCACCCATCTCGAATTGGAATCCGACGCGCTTGTTTGGAACCGAGCGGCCGAAACCGATGCCCGCGTAGGGACGTACCTTGCTGATTTGGATGGCAGCATCCAACGAGCAGTCTTCCCGCACACGATAAGTCTTGTCGTCGATGTTGAAGTGGAGGACATCCCCGATGTCTTTGATGCCTTGGATATCATTCTTCTGAGCAATTGGATCGTTTTCGATGGCGTTGTTCAGACGGAGTGCGGACATGTAGGCATTCTTGGAAACCGCATCGGGTTCACCGTGGATGCTGATGAAGTCCCCTTTTCCTATCATTACACCGGCAACGAAGTGGAACGTGCTTCTTTCCGATGGATAGTATTCCAACATCGTCTTGAAGGCCGGTAAGTTAATTTTGGCATCGGCCGTAACGGTCATCTCGCCCGAGGGGTCCAAATACTCGACATGGTCGTAATAATGTTCTCCTCTCTTTTCGTTCAATCGGTCCACTTTCTGATTCAGTTCGCCAATCTTGTCGTTCCAGTCTCCCGTATTCAAGGTGATGTCGGTGCTGAAAGTCACCTTCGGGAAAGTGACACCCGCCACGAGCACCAAGTGATTGGTTACTACGGGCACAGCCACTTCTACACCTGCACCCATCAAACCTGCTTCGACGCCCACGCCCACGTTTCGGAAGGCATTCATCTGTAGCGCCTGAGCGTTTGACATAGCAACTATCGCTGCCAATGCCAAAGTTAAAGTCGTCTTCTTCATGTTGTTAGCCTTTTAGAGGTAAGAGATGGTCGATGGAGTCCGTGCCAGTCAACCACCTATGGAAATATTTGATTGTACTCGACAACGAGTAGGATGGTGCAAAGATGACGAAAAAAAATCACATAAACAAATATCGAACCAGAAAAATGCTCAATTACTGCTGCAAAGCCTCAAAAAGCTTGCTTATAGCCACTTGTGCGACACCTTGAGCTTCATCCAAGAGTTGCACGAATTTCGAGCCGATGATGGCACCATTGGCATTGTCGTAGGCCGACTCCAAGGTCTGCTTGTTGCTGATGCCGAAACCAATCATCGTCGGGTGTTGCAGATGCATGCTCTGGACGTGATTGAAGTAAGCTTGCTTGGCAGCATTGAACTCTTTCTGTGCTCCCGTGATAGCGGCCGAAGAGACCATATAGACGAAGCCGTCGGTGTTCTAGTCGATGAAACGGATGCGCTCGTCCGATGTCTCGGGTGTGATGAGCATGATGATACGGAGGTCGTACTTGTCGGCGATAGGTTTGAAATCCTCCAGATAGTCCTTGAACGGCAGGTCGGGCAGGATCATACCGTCAATACCTACCTCGACGCACTTCTGGCAGAACTTCTCGAAGCCGTAGTGGATGACGGGATTCAGGTAACCCATCAGGATAAGCGGGATGTTCACGTCCTGACGGATGTCCTTCAGTTGGTCGAACAACGTGTTGAGGGTCATGCCGTTGCGCAATGCCTTGGTGGCAGCGTCCTGAATGACGGGTCCGTCGGCCATCGGGTCGGAGAAGGGGATGCCCACTTCGATCATGCTGATGCCGTTCTTGGCCAACGTACGGATGACATTGGCGGTGCCCTCCAAGCGAGGAGCGCCGGCGCAGAAGTAGATACTCAACAGTTTAGTTGGATTATTGGCGAAAAGTTGGTTGATGCGATTCATAATAATGGATGAAAATGACAAAGATGTAAAAATGAATATCTTTTACCCTCATTGGGCGGTGCCCAGCGTGACGAGAAAATCTCGCAACAGGTGGATGTCCTTCACGCCGGGGGCCGACTCAAACCGTGAGTTGAGGTCGATGCCTTCCCAGCAAGGGTGACTGAATTGGCTCAATGCTTCGGCACTGTCAGGACGGATGCCACCACTCAACAAGAAAGGTGTCATGAGGCGGTAGTTGTTGAGCAACGACCAGTCGAACTGCTGTCCGCTGCCACCAAAGCCTGCCGTGGGGGTGTCGAAAAGGAAATAATCGACAAAGCCGACCAACGGTTCACAGGCAGCAAAGTCCGATGCGCTTTTTATCTGGAAAGTCTTGACCACCACTTTGCCCCAGTCGGCAGCGGATTCACCCACCGTTTGGCGGAGTTGGCTCAGCGCCTGACGGAGTTGCATGACGTAGAGACGGTCCTCATTTCCATGCAGTTGCACCACATGGAGACCAAACTCCTGTATGCGCTTCGTGACCTCTTCGATGGCTTCATCGACAAAGACACCGACGCGTTTGCAGTGGGTGGGCAGATAGTCGGGACGATTGACACAACAGCGTGGTGAGGGTTTGTAGAAGATGAATCCCATCCAAGCGGTCTGTCCCGTCTCGGCCAATACCGACTCGACGGCGCGAATATTATTGGCTTCGCGCATGCCACATACCTTTATAATCATAAAGATAATTACGAATTACTAATTACAAATTACGGATTGCCTTTCGAATTATCGATATTTTGATTCTGCATTCTTCTTACGGAATGCGATATCAATTGTCAATTAGGCATTCATCTCTCGGATGAAATCCTTCAATGATTCTCCGGGGTCTTCGTCCTTCATGAAACATTCGCCGATGAGGAAGCCGCAGAACCCTTTCTCTCTCAGGAGTTTGACGACCGAAGGATTGCCGATGCCCGACTCCGAGATGAGGACAGGAGCATCGCTTTCCAATAGTCCGAGGGAACGGATGGCCCGTTGCATCTGGGCGGCGATGTCGAAGGAGTGTTGCACATCCGTACAGAAGGTGCCCAGACTGCGATTATTCACTCCCAGCATATCGGGCACGCCGGATTGCAGATAACTCAGTTCTGAGGGGTCGTGCACTTCGAGCAACACCTCCAGTCCCAGCGAGTGAGCTGTTTTCAACAGTTCGCCATATTGTGCCTCGTGGAGGTCGGCAGCAATGAGTAGGACGGCATCGGCACCAGCCAAACGTGCCTCGTAGAGTTGGTATTCGTCGATGATGAACTCCTTACGCAACAGGGGGAGGTTCTTGCCCCGGCAGGAACCCTCTTCGGGAATCGCTGTAAGTGCCTGACGCACACGCTGGATGAACTCCAGTCGGCCACCGAAGTATTTCTCGTCGGTCAAGATACTGCTGGCAGCGGCACCCCCTTTGGCATATTGAGTCACTACCTGAACGGGGTCGGCATCGGCATGAATCCAACCCTTCGACGGACTCTTGCGTTTGAACTCGGCGATGATGCCCGTTGGCGATTTCAAGAGACTCTGTTTCATGCTGCGCAGTTTGGCTTTGCCGTCTTGGGCGATGCGCTGCAAGGTGAGTTTCTTGAGTACTTCAAGCGGCATCTCGTTGACCGCCTGTGCCAACTCAATGCGCTTGTTTTCAACGATTTCGAAAAGGATATCCATGATTCGAATTGATAAATGACAATTGATAATTGATAGACCCCTGTTACAAAGTGTTTTGCACTTTGTCCTTTGGTTCTTTGTCCTTTGTACTTCGTCCCTTTGTCCTTAGTCCTTAGTCCCTTTGTACTTAAGAGTTAATCTCGACGAACTTCTTGAAGGCGGCGAGGGCACGACCGCTATCCAGCGACTCGCGGCAGAGGGCAACACTCTCTTCGATGCTCTTGTTGCGGTCGATGACAGCAATACCGCAAGCGGCATTGGCCAGGATGACCTCTTTCTGCTCCTTGGTCGATGTGCCGTTGAGCACGGCGTCGAATATCTTCATGGCCTCCTCGGGAGTGGTACCACCGTAGATGTCTTTGGGTTCGATGTAGTCCAGACCTAACTCCTTGGGGGTGAATACCTTCTCGAAGTAATTGGTCACCAGTTTGAAGCCCGAAGTAAGCGAGATCTCGTCATAGCCGTCGTACGATGTTACGATGCCGAAGTTATCGCCAATCTTCTGGTGGGCAGCAATATAGAGACGCATCTGGGCCGTGGTGGCAGTGCCGTGCAGAGAGTTTTTGGGTCGGCAGGGGTTGACCAATGGACCCAACAAGTTGAAGCAAGAGGGAACGCCCAACGCCTTGCGGGTAGGGCCGACAAACTTCATGCCATAGGCAAAGAGAGGTGCATGGAGGTAGCAGATGCCAGCTTCGTCCAACGAGCGGCGCAACTTCGACTCGTCGTCGGTGAACTTAACTCCGTGACCCTGAAGGACATTGGAGGCACCCGATACAGACGTCGAACCGCCATTTCCGTGCTTGGAAACCTTGTATCCGGCACCTGCGATGACAAAAGCGGAACAGGTCGAGATGTTGAACGTGTTCTTGCCATCGCCACCTGTGCCGACAATGTCGAGGGTATTGTAGTCGTCCAGGTTGATAGGCTTGCCCGTTTCCAACAGGCCGTCGCGGAAACCGAGTAGTTCGTCCACCGTCACGCCACGCGTCTGCATGGCCATCAGCAGAGCGGCAATCTGGCAGTCGTTGTACTTGCCGGCAATGATGCCGAGCAGGATGTCGTGTGTGTCTTGGCGTGAGAGCAACTCGCCGTCAATCAGTCGGTTAAGGTATTCTTTCATAGTTGAGGGGAATTATTTATAGAAGGATAAATGCAAAAGTTGCAATTGATGTGATAGCTGCCATTGAAGGTTTTTCAATTTTCAATTATCAATTGCCTCCGGCTTACATGTGCAAGAGCCAATTGTTAATCATCTTCTTGCCATCGGGGGTGAGGACCGATTCGGGGTGGAACTGCACACCACGAACATCCAGAGTGCGGTGGCGGAGCGCCATGATCTGACCTTCGTTGCTCAAAGCGGTGATTTCCAGGCAGTCGGGCAGGGTCTCGGCATCGACCACCCAAGAGTGATATCGGCCCACGAGGATGTCCTGATGCAGACCTTGGAAGAGATAGTCGTACTGCGCGACAGACTTCGTGGCACCCAACTCGGGATGACGGTTTTGGTTGAGGTCGCATAGGTGGCAGGGAGTCTGTACACCGTGGAAGACGTCGTCCAGATTGACCAACTTGCCGCCGAAGCACTCACCGATAGCCTGCTCACCTAGACAGATACCCAAGATAGGTTTCTCGCCAGCGTAACGGCGGATGACGTCGAGCAGCAAACCAGCCTCCGAGGGGATGCCGGGACCAGGCGAAAGCATGATCTTGTCGAAGGGTTCCAGGTCTTCCAGTTGGAACTGGTCATTGCGGAACACGGTAATATCTGCTCCCAACTCCTTGACAAGGTGCACCAGGTTGTAGGTGAAGGAGTCGTAATTGTCTATCATGCAAACTTTCATAGTCTTTCTGCTTCAATGATTGCCTTGCGCAAAGCGCCTAACTTGTTATTAACCTCTTGGAGCTCGTACTCCACATTGCTCTTGGCAACGATGCCGCCGCCCGCCTGGAACCACAGTTCGTTGTTGCGGCTCACGAAGGTGCGGATGGTGATGGCCTGGTTGAGACTGCCATCGAAACTGATGCTGCCCACGCAGCCACCATAGGCACCACGGTTGTGCGGTTCGTACTCACTGATGAGTTGCATGGCACGTACTTTCGGCGCGCCCGACAGTGTGCCGGCTGGGAAGGTGTCGATGAAGGTCTTGACCGGGTCGGCATCGTGGTTTAATGTGCCGCTCACCCTGCTCACCAGGTGGATGACGTGGCTGTAATACTGCAACTCCTTGTAGAAATCGACCTTGACGTCACGACAGTTGCGCGACAAGTCGTTGCGAGCCAGATCGACCAACATGACGTGCTCGGCATTCTCCTTGGGGTCGTTGCGCAGGTAGTTGGCATTCTTGGCATCCAGCACATCGTCGCCTGTGCGCTTCGTAGTGCCGGCAATGGGGTCGATAAAGGCCTTGTACTGACCGTTTTGTGCCTCGATGCGGCAGTGCGTCTCGGGCGATGAACCGAAGATGCGGAAGCCGCCGAAGTCCATGTAGAAGAGGTAGGGCGACGGATTGACGCTGCGCAAGGTGCGATAGAGCTTAAAGTCGTCACCCTCAAAGCGTTGCACGAAGCGGCGGGAGAGGACAATCTGGAAGACGTCACCTCGCTTGCAATGAGCAATGCCGCGACGGATGTTCTCGCGATGTTCGTCGTCGGTCAACGTGCTGCTCACTTCTCCCACGGTGTGGAAGGGGAGGACACTGACGGCCGGACGCTGCAACATCCTCTCTATCTTGCCGATAAGGGCATCGGCATCCTCTCCTGCCTCGGTGAGGGCATGGATGGAGAGGGTATTGTTGAAGTGGTCGAACTCCAATACGTATTTAAAGAGGATATAGAGCATGTCGGGTGCATCGTTCTTGGTCTGAGTCTCGTCCTTGACGGCAATCTCCTCGAAGTAACGCACTGCGTTGAACGAGGTGTAGCCCCACAGACTGCTGACATGACGTTGATGTTCCGTGCCTTGCAGGTCGAACTGCTGCAAGAAGTGGTTGATGATGGCATCCGACTTATAGTTGCGGTCGATGGCATGTTCGTAGGTCTCGCCGCCCGGGAAGGTGCAACGGCCAATGCCATGAGCAATAGCTACTTGTGCGATAGGCTGGACGGCAATGAACGAGCGCGCATTCTTGCCGCTATGATAGTCGGACGACTCCATCAGGATGGACTGCGTCGAGAAGTCTCGGAGGCGCAGATAGGCACTTACCGGAGTAAGCATGTCGCCCAATTTGGTCTGTGATGTGATTGTATAGCTGTACATAATTATTGGGACTCTCCCCAGCCCTCCCTAATAGGGAGGGAGTATTGTTAAATACTACTGAGGGACAAAGCTTTATGTGTTTGTACTATTTTTGAACAATTGTTTTAAGGATTCCAGCATTTTTTATTTGCTCCCTCCCTCTGAGGGAGGGTCGGGGAGAGTCCCTCTATTCGCAAGGTACGTTCCCAGATCCTTGTCACCGCGGCCCGAAACCGTCAGGACGACGATGTCGGTAGGCTTGAACTGGTCCTTAATCTTGGGCAAGAGGGCCAGGGCGTGGGCACTCTCGAGGGCGGGGATGATACCCTCCAGTCGGGTCAACTCGAAGGCAGCACGGAGGGCTTCGTCGTCATTGGCGGGGAGTACCTGGGCACGTCCGGTCTCGTAGAGGTTGCAGTGGATAGGACCTGTGCCAGGGTAGTCTAGACCTGCCGAAATGCTGTATGGTTCAACGATTTGGCCATCGTCGGTCTGCATCAACTTGATGCGGCTGCCATGCAAGATGCCCAAGGTGCCAATCTGCATCGAGGCTGCCGTCTTGTCGGTGTCGATGCCCAGGCCTCCTGCCTCGCCCAAGATGATCTTGACGCGCTCGTCGTCGATGTAGTGGTAGATGGTGCCGGCGGCATTCGAACCGCCACCCACGCACGCCATCAGGTAGTCGGGATAGTCGCGTCCAATCTTTTCCTTGAGCTGCCACTTGATCTCCTCGCTGATGATGGATTGCAGACGAGCCACCATGTCAGGATAGGGGTGAGGACCCACCGTCGAACCGATGATGTAGAAGGTGTCCGATGGATGGCAGCACCAGTCGCGGATGGCCTCGTTGGTGGCATCCTTGAGCGTCTTGTTGCCACTCTGCACGGGGAAAACCTCGGCGCCCAACATCTTCATTCTCTCGACGTTAACGTGTTGACGTTCCACATCGGTAGCACCCATATAGACGCGGCAGGGCATGTTCATCAAGGCGCAGACGGTGGCGGTGGCCACGCCGTGCTGACCGGCACCGGTCTCGGCCACGATGCGCGTCTTGCCCATCTTCTTGGCAATCAGAATTTGACCGATGGCGTTGTTGATCTTGTGCGCACCCGTGTGGTTCAGGTCTTCGCGTTTCAAGTAGAGTTGGCAACCATACTTCTCGCTCATGCGCTTGGCCAGATAGAGCGGCGAGGGGCGACCCACATAGTCACGCAACAGGGCGCGATACTCCTTTTGAAACTCTTCGCTCTCAATGATAGGCAGATAAGCCTTCTTCAAGTCCTCCACTGTTTTGTAGAGAATCTCGGGGATGTAGGCTCCGCCAAACTTGCCGTAGAAGCCATTCTCATCAACTTGATAACTTTTCATATATATATTGTTTTTTTTGAATTAGCAGAATATTGTCGGTATTATCAGAGTAATCGGAATTATCGGAGTAATCAGAGTACTCGGAGTATTCGGAATCTCCCGTTAACCCTTAACCGTTAATCGTTAACCCCTAACCGTTAATCGTTAACCTTTCACCGTTAACCCTTAAAAGGAAAAGGGCTTGCAAGACGTTGTGTCTCGCAAGCCCTTTGTATCTTGTTTGTTCTTTCTTAGCGCACAAAGTAGCAGCCCACAACGTTTCTGTCATGAGTTTCGCCACCACCAATATGCGTTAGTCAAAAACATATCTATTTAGCTTGATTAAATGATTAATTTTGCGGTGCAAATATAAGGACTCTTTTTTAATACTCCAATATTTTTGTTATTTTTTTTGTGATTTTTTTATATTTTGTATCAATATGCTGCTTTATTGCATGGTTTTGCCTGTTTTTGCTATGTTTTTTCTTGACAACTGCCCCAAAAGTAGCTATTTCGCCGAAAAAATAGAAGAATGGCATCGGTGCATTTTTAGTATATATAATTCTATATAAGACAAAATTGTACTATTCGTCGTTTTTTCAACTTTCTCTTTTCAATTTTCAACTTTCAATTTAAATTTTTAATTTTTCATTATCATCCCCTTTCCATCTCACCTCGCGATGTGCGTCGGGTTTCGATTGGGTATCGATTGGATATTGATTGGCGTAAGGTTGAACCGACAGAAATCTATCACCGAATCGCGACCAATGATAAACCAAAACTGGACCCAATCCAAACCTCGAGGGAGGGGCAGCGTGCCGTCTGTACTGGGTCAAACGGAGAAGTCCCGAAAGGGGAAGATAGAACCACCCTCACGACACGACGGAGGTGAACTTGCCTTGTGCCGTCTCTGTTTCAACGATATCGCCGGCGTGGAGTTGGGAGGCATCTTTGATGGCCTTGCCGTTATGGCGGGCGATGCTGAAACCGCGTTTCAACAGGTTGGCAGGTTGTGCCATCTGGATGGTGCGTTCCATGTAGTCCAATGTCTGTTGCTCTTTGTCGAGGCGCATCTGGGTGAGGAACTGGATGCGCTCCTCGGTCAACTGTAATTGGTTAAGTTGTTGGTCAATACGCAGTTGCGACCCTTGCAGGACGGTGGCGTAGCGGTCCAGACGTAGCAACTCGCGTTCCAATCGACCCTGCGTGGCATCCAGCAGTCGGTCCTGCAGGGAATTGAGCAACAACAGTTCGTTGGCGAGGTTCTCGATGAGGAAAGCAGCTGCCGCCGTCGGTGTCTTGACCGAGGTGTGTGCCACTTCGTCCAGGACGGTGTTGTCACGTTCGTGGCCGATGCCCACGATGACGGGGAGCGGGAAGTTGGCAATGTTGAGGGCCAACTCGTAACTGTCGAAACTGTTCAGATCGACCACCGAACCGCCGCCACGGATGATGACTACCACGTCAAAGAGTTCCACATATTTATATATATGGTTGAGGGCCTGAATCACCGACGTTTCTGT
>CACYQQ010000084.1 GCA_902776605.1 uncultured Bacteroidales bacterium
ACTCGCGGCCGGGCGACGAGCAGTTCAACAACAATGTGCTGCTGCCCTTCGACCGCTACTTGCAACTCTTTCCCGCTCCCCTCTGCCTGAACGGACACAATCACCGTTTCGAGTGCCTCGAACCCTATGGCGACGGAATCTATTTCTACGGTGTGGGGGCCATCAAGGACCGAGGTTATTACGTATTCACCATCCATTCCGACAATACCTATGACGTGGAGAAGATTTCTTTCTAAGCTGCTGATAGGCATGGGGTTGGTGACATCATCGGCACCGCTCCTGGCCCGCACCGAGACGAAGATGGCGGAGGCGTTGGAACGCTCCATCGAGCAGTCCGCCACCCGGCATGAACGGAACGTGGCGCAATGGCAACGACGGTGGTTGGCGCTCCTCCCCAACATCGGGTCGGTACAGTATGCCGGCAACATCGGCTTGGCATCGGTCGGCCTGGGGTGGGACTACGGCAAGAACGACCGTTGGGAGACCCTCGTCCTGTTGGGCTATGTGCCTAAGTATCACACCGATCGGGGAAACGTCACCTTCACCTTGCGGCAGAACCTCGTCCCCTGGAGTATTGGCCTCGGCACCCGTCGTTGGGCACAACCGCACGATGCCACCTTCACCGGCAGCACCCGTCCGCTGCCCTGGAACCGAAGGGCGTTTGCGTCGTTCGAACCGGCGGTCTTCACCACCAGCTTGAGCACCATCTTCAACAACCAGTTCTGGGTCAAGGAACCCGAGAAATACAACGGTGGTGACTACTACCGTTTCTCCTCCAAGGTGCGCCTCCACCTGGGGGTGGGCAGTCGGTTGAGTCTGAACATCCCGAACCGCCAGCGGAGGCACTTTGACCGCATCTCGTTCTACTATGAACTATCGACCTACGACCTGGCCATAATCTCGGCTGTGCCCAACGAAAAGTTAACCTTAGGTGACATATTATGTTTGGGCATAGGCCTACAATATAAATTCTTTTGAAAAGATTTGGTGGTTGAGAAAAAATGCAGTAAATTTGCCGCGCGGAAATAAAAGAGACGCATCGTTGCGCCCCCTACTTCCCAAGCAAAACGAAATAACTTTCCAAGGACAATGACCAACCTCCTACGTCTGGTAGGCAAACGAACCAGAGCTCAGTCCATTCAAGACTATTTCTTCATCACATTGGGTATCGCCCTCTACGCCATCGGCTATACCGCATTCGTACTTCCAGAACAGTTGGTGAGTGGCGGCGTCACCGGTATATCCTCCCTCCTGTACTATGCTTTCCAGTGGAATCCTGCTGTCATGATTTGGGGATTGAACGGCATTCTCCTGTTGATCTCGTTCAAAGGATTGAACCGGCAGTTCACCATCCGCACCATCGTGGGCGTCACCATCCTCTCGCTCATGGTCGCGTTGATGAAGATTGTCTTCGAGAAGTTCCCCCTCATCACGCCAGGCGAAGACCGTTTCATGCACATCGTGATTGGTGCCCTGCTGGGTGGTTCCGGTCTGGGTCTGGTCTTTGCCCATAACGGTTCGACGGGTGGCACCGACATCATCGTGGCATTGGTGAACCGTTATTCCCGTCTGAGCCTAGGCCGCGTGATGCAGTTTGTCGATATCTCGATTATCTGTTCCAGCTACATCCTGTTCCACTCGGCCGAGCTGATTGTCTATGGCGTGGTCTTCATCGTGATATCGAGCATCATGGTCGATTATGTGGTGAACGGTACCCGACAGACTGTTCAGTTCATGATCATCAGCAAGCGCTACAAGACCATGGCCGACTCCATCAACCAGAACATGGGCCGCGGCGTCACCATCCTGCATGGACAGGGTTGGTACTCGAAGAGCGATGTGGAGGTGGTCATGGTGTTGTGCCGCAAATACGAGAGCCAATACCTCTTCAACCTCATCAAGGCCATCGACCCCGACGCCATGGTCAGCCAATCTTTCTGCCACGGTGTCTTCGGCGAAGGATTTGATAAGATAAAGTAAAGACCCTCCCCCAACCCCTCCCATAATGGAGGGGAGAATAGAATGAAGAGGTGGGCAAAAACAGGGGCGAGTAGATTGGTTCATTACTCTTCTCCGTAAGTCGCGGTTTTGCCGCGACGTTTTCACTTCCCTGTCACTTCCTTGTCACTCCTCTTAATAGCCTTTAAGAAAAAATGTTTACTGTTCGCATCACTCCATATAGACCAGGATTGGCCACCATCATGCACCGACAGACGCCGGGGCATCAATTGGTGTCGCGGGACGGCCGATACAAGTTCCTGATGGGGGGCGATGAGATAGAGGAAGCCGACTTTTGGGTGGTGCAAGGTAAAGGCACACACACCGACCAGACCTGTCGGGTGGCACCACAGAACACATTGTTGCTCACCACCGAACCCAAGACGATACTGGTCTATCCACAGGCCTATCTGGATCAGTTCGGACTGGTCTGTTCGTGCCAGGAGGAGACGCGTCACCGCAACTTGCATCTGGGACCTGCCATCCTGCCTTGGTTTGTAGGCTACAAGGATATGCCGGACGGCACAATACAGGCGTGGTTGGATTATGACGTGGCCAACCGCCAGCCCATGCCACCCGAGCCCAAGACGAAACTGCTGTCGGTCATCACGAGTGACAAGGCCATGACGCAAGGTCACATCGCCCGCATCCGTCTGGTGAAGCGCCTGAAACAGCATTATGGCGACCAGTTGGATGTCTTCGGCCGTGGTATTCACGACTTTAACGACAAGTGGGAGACCCTGGCTCCCTACAAGTACCATCTGGTCATCGAGAACGGTCAACACAGCTATTATTGGACAGAGAAACTGTCGGACTGCTACCTGACAGGCACTTTCCCTTTCTATATGGGTTGCACCAACATCGACCAGTTCTTTGCCAAGGAGGCCTATATCCCGTTGAGCATGGAAATGCCTGTGGAACAGATCATTGCCACCATCGACCGCGCCATTCAGGAGGATACCTACGAGAAGGCGTTGCCGGCATTGGCCGATGCCCGCCGACTGGTGTTGGACAAGTACAACATGTTCGACTACATCGCTGCCCTGTGTGACACCTTGGACCCCAACGCGCCGAAGGAGCAAGTCACGCTGAAGGCCTGCCACTCGGCTTCCGACTGGCACAACCTTTGGCAATATACCTTTGGACGCACTTATTACAAGATGAAGTTCAAGGCATTGGAGACCCTCTCCCCCATCCGCGTGACGCTGTAACGTCACCCACTCATTTTCAACCCACCGCCGTGCTAAAGATATATCCCGATACCGAAACCATACGCGCCCAATGGCCCGCCCTGTTGCAGTTCTGCCAAGAGTTGCACCAGCAATTCGACCAGTCGGGCACAGTCCTGTTTGACAGCCGCAACACCATCCGTCGCTACGAACTGGAGGGTACACCCCTCATCGTGAAACGGTACAAACGGCCGAATCTACTGTCGGGCATCGGCTATGGCGTGCAGCGCAACAGCAAGGCGCACAAGGCTTTACGCAACGGACTGGAACTGATTCGGAGAGGGTTTCGAACGCCCTGTCCCTACGCTGCGGTCGAGGTATGGAGTCAAGGCGGCTTGCGGTTGGGCGAGTGCTATTACCTCTGTGGCGAGTGCACCGCGCCGCTCGATCTGGCCAAGACACTGAACGACCCCGTGACACCCGACCCCGAAGTGGCTCGCCGCTTTGCTTTCTATGCTGCCGAGTTGCACAAGAAAGGGGTGATGATGGTGGACCTCAATTCGACCAACGTTTTGTTCGACCCCAAGGATTTCCAAGAAACCGACCCGGCAAAGTGGTTCCAACTCATTGACATCAACCGCATGAGTTTCCTCCACGACGAGAAGCAAGACGAATTCTCGCTGAGCCAAAGACTGGAGAACCTGACTCGCTTCACGGGTAAGTTGGAGGTCTTCCGACTGGTGGCAAGACACTATGCCGAGGCCTACGGACTGCCCATCGAAGAGTTTGAGCGTCAGGCAGTTGCACGCAAACTGAAGCACGACAAGATGTGGCGAATGCGCAAACGCATCACGCACCCCATCAAGAATCGGCACTATGGAGACCCACCCCAACCCTCCCAGCATAGGGAGGGGGCGAGTAAAGAGTAGAGAGTAAAGGGTAATGAGTAAAGTAGTTTGAACGGGTTAACCATTAACCCTTAAACTCTAACCCTTAACCCACAAGCCCTTAACCGTTAAACGTTAACCCATTAACCATTAAACGTTAAACATTAAACGTTAAACGTTAAAAACAACGATGAACTATTACGTCAAGATATATTCCGTCAAACCCAAAGAGGACATCAACCGCTTTGTAGAGAGCATTGGTTATGTCCCCGTGATGCCCGACATCAAGAGACGCGGTGGCGTTGCCCACTTCCTGATCAAGACTCTCATGTTGTTCTACATCCTGAAGCGGTTGCACAAAGGAGATCTGCTCCTCATCCAATATCCCTACAAGAAATTCTACACGTTGACCTGCAACGTGGCTCATTGGAAAGGAGCGAAAGTCATCACCCTGATTCATGACTTGGGTTCGTTCCGTCGGAAGAAACTGACCCCGAAGAAGGAGAACTGGATGTTGATGCACACCGACTACTTGATCTGCCACAACGAACAGATGCAGAAGTTCCTGGTGGAGCACGGTTTCACGAAACCTATTGACACGTTGCACATCTTCGACTATCTGGCAGCCAGTCCTATTCCCCGAAGCAAGGAACGTCACACTCCGTGGCAAGTCACTTTTGCCGGCGGTTTGGGTTACAAACGCAGTCCTTTCATCTATCACATGGACGACTGCATCGAGAACTGGGAGTTGCAACTGTATGGCAAACATTTCGACCAGGAACGCGCCAACGGCTGGAAGCACATCCACTACAACGGACTCTTCACACCCGAACAGCTCATCAACGAGGTAGAAGGCGACTTCGGTCTTGTGTGGGACGGCGACAGTCTGGACCAGTGCAGTGGCAACTGGGGTGAGTATCTGCTTATCAATAACCCACATAAGGCCTCTTTCACGCTCCGCATGGGTCTGCCCGTCATCATCTGGAAGGAGGCAGCGTTGGCTCCTTTCATCGAGGAGAATCATGTCGGCATCTGCATCGACTCGTTGCGTGACCTCAACCGCATCCTGGAGAACCTCTCGACGGAGGAATATAACGAGATGCGCCACAACGCCGAACTGATGTCGGAGAAAATCGGAACGGGTTATTTCACCCATCGCGCTATGCGCGCCGCCGAAGAACGGTTAAAAGGTTAAGGGTTAACGGTTAAAGAGTAGAGAGTAAAGAGTAATGAGAAAAGGGTAAAGCATGTCCAGAAACAAAGAATATCACTACGACATCCGTGAGTTCCAGTTGCGCAGCCTGGTATTGATAGATGCTATCGACCAAGTGTGCAAGGAGCATCACCTGAACTACTATGTCATTGCCGGCACCTTGTTGGGGGCGAAACGACATGGCGGATTCATCCCTTGGGACGACGACATGGACATCGGACTGATGCGCAAGGACTATGACTTGCTGTTGGAACATGCCGACGAGTGGTTGCCTGAACCGTTTTTCATTGTCACTCACGAGAATACGCCGCACTATCCCAAGTACTTTGCCAAGTTGGAGGACACCTCGACAACGTTGGTCGAGAACTTCTATCTGGGTTACGCTGGAGGCATCTATCTGGACATTTTCCCGTTGGACGATGTGCCCGACAACAAGTGGTTGCGCGCTATCCATTACTATAAGTTCAACTTGCTGCGCAAGATACAGTATTTCCAGTTCCGCGACCCCTACAAACATGGTCATGGACCCAGCAGTTGGTTGCCGTTGTTGGCAAGGAAATTGTTCTCGCGCGAAGGCATCTACAACAAGATGCAGCAGGTGCTCCGCGAATATAACGGTCACAAGAACTGCCACTATGTGATGACGCACGACGACAAGCTAAAGGCCTATCCGACAGCCTGTTTGGGGCAACCGAAAGCGATTCAGTTCGAGGGACGTACCGTCATGGCGCCGTCGGACATAGACACTTTCCTCACGGTCATGTATGGTCCCGACCACATGCAGTTGCCACCGGTGGAACGGCGCACGTCGCATTTCCACAACTATTGCGACTTCAATACCCCCTATCGGACCGTGGATTTTGAAGCATTGAAGAAAAAGACAAACACTATATAATGAAGAAGATTCTCACAGTTGGAGTGTACGACTTGCTCCACATCGGCCATGTCGAGGTGTTCCGCCGAGCCAAGCAATATGGGGACTATCTCACCGTTGCAGTGCAGGACTCGGAGGTCATCTTGAAGTACAAACCCGAGGCGAAGATGGTCTATACCACCGAGGAGCGCTGCTACATGGTGAAGTCCATCCGTTATGTGGACAACGTAGTGGTGTATCGCGACGTGAGTGACATTGTCAAAGAAGTCGATTTTGACGTCTTTGTCAAGGGTCCCGACCAGACGCATGAGGGCTTCCAGAAAGCCGTCCGCTGGTGTGAGGAAAATGGAAAAGAGGTGGTCGTCCTGCCTCGCACGGAAGGAGTTTCCTCTTCTTGGCTCAAGGAGACTATTAAGAAGATGTAAGGACCCCCTCCCGACCTCCCCGAAGGGGAGGAGAATTATCGGAATACTCTGATTAATCGGAATAATCCGAGTAATCTGAGTAATCCGAAAACTCCGAGTACTCCGATTGCGCCAAATAATCAGAACAACACTATGCGTATCGTCCTATTCTGCGAAAACAGATATGCCATTGATATCCTGCAACCTATTTATCAGGAGGCATTGCGCCAAGGCCGACATTCGGTCTTGTGGTACATCCATACGCCTAAGATAAAGAGCTATACCTTGCCCGATGGTGCCAAGGAGACCAACGTCATGCAGGAGGTCTATGACTTCAAGCCCGAAGCCATCTTCGTGCCAGGTAATATCGTGCCCTACTATCTATCGGGAGTGAAGATTCAGGTCTTCCACGGTTATGCTGCCGAGAAGAAAGACCACTGGATCATTCGCCGTTATTTCGATACCTACTTTACGCAGGGACCCTATTTCACCTCTCACTTCGAGGCATCGGCCAAGAAATACAAGGACTTTGAAGTGCGCGAGACGGGTTGGACCAAACAGGACTGGATTTTCCAACATCTGCACGACTACGACGAGGAGAAGCAGGCGTTGTTGAACCAATACGGCAAGAAACAGATTGTGCTCTATGCGCCGACCTTCTCGCCAAAATTGACCTCGCTGCCCTATATGAAAGAGGAGTTGGCCAAACTGTTGAAAGAGAAGGACATTCTGCTCTTGATGAAGTTCCACCCACTGACCCGCCAGGAGTGGTGCGACGAATATCGCGAATGGGCCAAGTCGCAGGAAAATGCCCTCTATATCGAGGCATCGGAGAACGTGACCCGTTACCAGATGATGAGTGACGTGATGATCAGCGACACCTCGTCGGCCGTCTACGAGTTCCTATTACTCAACCGACCGGTCATCACCCTCAACACCATTGCCAAAGATATCTATTGGGAGAACATACAACAGGCCTCTGACCTGCTCCCCGCTTTCGACCGGGCCCTCCATGACCCATCGAGCATCGACAAGCGCAAGTGGGTGGTCGATAACTATGACCCGCACCTGGATGGACACTGTTGCGAACGAATGATTGCCGAAGCCGAAGACTATATCCAACGGCATGGCGTACCGGAGAAACGTAAGTTGAACCTCTGGCGTAAGTACACCAGTATCAAGACGTTCGGCAACGTGAAAAGATAAACATCGAACTATTCCTCAAGCATGAAGAAAGTAATAACCTACGGAACTTACGACCTGCTGCACCAAGGTCATATCAACCTGTTGCGCCGTGCCAAGGCATTGGGCGACTACCTCATCGTGGGTGTCACCAACGACAGCTTCGACCGTGACCGCGGCAAACTCAACGTGCGCAACAATGTGTTGGAACGTGTGGAGGCCGTCAAGGCTACGGGTTTGGCCGACCAAATCATCATCGAAGACTATATAGGTCAGAAGATTGACGACATACAGAAATATGACGTTGATATCTTCGCTATCGGCTCCGACTGGGAAGGGAAGTTCGACTACCTCAACGAGTTCTGTCAGGTGGTCTATCTGCCTCGCACCGAAGGTATCTCCTCGACCATGTTGCGTGACAACAGTCAGAAGACCGTCCGCGTCGGCATCGTAGGTTGTGGACGTGTGGCACAACGTTTTCCATCGGAAAGTGACGTAGTGAGTGGAGTGACGGTCACCGCTTGCTATGACATCGACTCCGAAGCCGCCCGAAGGTATGCCGAAGCCTTCCCGAACGTAGAAGTATGTGCTTCGTTTGAGGAACTGCTCGACAAGACGGATGCTATCTATATTGCCACTCCGCACCTCTCTCATTATGAATACATTAAGCAGGGACTGTTGGCCAAACACCATGTCCTGTGCGAGACGCCAATGGTGCTCGATGGCGCTGCCGCCAAGGAACTTTACCAATTGGCCGAAGAGCAAGATTGCATCTTGATGGAGGCCAACAAAACCGCCCACTGTCCCGCCTTCAACCACCTTATTGTCCTCATCAAATCGGGATTGATAGGTGACGTGGTGGATATCGAAGCCTCTCTGTCTCAGCTACTTGACCGCAACGGTCGCGAGTTCGACACCCAGCAGGCAGGCGGTGCCCTGTTCGAAGAGGGTTCGTATCCCCTCTTGCCCATCTTGAAACTGATGGGTATCAACTACAAAGAACTGCACTTCTACTCCAAAATGGAGGGTGGCGTAGATATCTTCACCAAAGGTTTTTTGCGTTATCCCTCAGCCACTTGCAATTTCAAGGTGGGCTTGGGTGTCAAGACAGAGGGTTGTCTCATCATCTCGGGCACCAAAGGTTATGCGCATGTCCCGGCCCCCTGGTGGAAGACCGACTACTTCGAACTCCGCTACGAGAACCAGAACGACAACAAGAAGTTCTTCTACAAGTGGGACGGCTACGGCCTTCGCTACGAGATTCAGGAGTTTATCAGTTGTATCATCAACCACCGATTCTCCTCTTCCCGCCTCCGTCGCCGTGAGAGCATCTGCATGGCCGAAATCATGCAAGCCTTTGCCAAACGCCGAGGAGTGGAAACGATTTGAATTGAAAGGTGAAAATTGAAAATTCAAGACTGAAATACTGATAATTGAAAGTCAGTTAAGGATACGTGAAAGGTGAATATTGTCCGCCAAGACAAGCCATTTCTCCGAGGGTTATTATCGGCTCTATTACCTAATGTATGTTAACCCTTATATATCACGTTATGCAAGAAATGACTTTACATGACATCCAGGAAGTATCGTTGGACATACTCAAAGATGTTCATGCCTTTTGTGTGGAGCACGAAATTAATTATTCACTCGCCTATGGCACCCTGTTGGGTGGCATACGTCATCACGGCTTTATCCCTTGGGACGATGACATTGACATCATGATGCCCCGCGCCGATTTCGATAAGTTCTTCCAACTCTACCACAAGGAGGGAAAATACAAAGCCGCTGCACCAGGCGAAGATTATATGGCCATCGGCCGCGTCTATGACACCGAGCGGACCACCATCCACACCGATATCCCGTGGATTGAAGGCGAGTGTGGCGTATGGATTGACGTCTTCCCTATCGACGGAGCCCCCAGCGACCTGGAGGAGCACAAAGCCTTCGTGGCAGACCTCAACGTCTTCTTCCGCAAGCAGTTACGACGTCGCAAACTGCTGTTGCCCTACTCCGAACTGTCGCTCAAGAAACGTTGGCAGAAGTTTGTCAACAGTATCGGCCTGTCGGAGTCGCTGAAGTCGGTCCTCAGCAAGCATATCGCCTTGATGCAGAAGTACCCGCTGGAGACGGCCACCCAGTGCTCCCTGCTGGGACGTCCTTGGAATGCCGTCAAGGAATATTTCCAAAAAGAGACCCTCACCACGTTTACCGACATTGACTTCGAGGGCATAAAGGTAAAAGCGGTCAAAGACTACGACACCGTGCTGAGCCGGTTCTATGGCAACTACATGCAGTTGCCGCCCAAAGAGAAACAGGTGCCCGACCAGTTGCGTTATATACAATTCTATTGGAAGAAATAAGATTGTAGGTTGCGTTATCAAGGTATCAAAGTCGAACGAAGTCAGTCATCCTGTTAATGGATTCCGTCCTATCCGAGGACAATAATAATTACCCTGCGAGACTTGCCCCCCTGGGTAATCCTATTGAAGAAAACATACGCATTATTTCTATAAATATTGAACAAACAAAAGCAAAATGAAACCGATGACATTGCAGGAGATACAGCAAGTATCGTTCACAATCTTGAGAGAGTTCCACGACTTCTGTATTTCGCACGATTTGC
>CACYQQ010000085.1 GCA_902776605.1 uncultured Bacteroidales bacterium
CCGAAGAGAATATCCTGCAAGGACATATCCTGAAAGCGGGTACGGCACGGCTCGCGGTGAGTTTTGTGGCCAAGGCGAGCGCCACTTCTACCTTCCAAATCACCCTGAACCGAGACACGAGTTGGACGCAGTCCATCGGCAGCACCAACGACTTCGGCCGAGAGGTACTATACGACCTCCAGAAAATCAACAAGACGGCGCTGAAGGATGTCAACATACGAATCACATACCATGCCGGCAGCAGTTCCCCCTCGTTGGCACACTTGAACTACATCCGCATGTCGGGCAAATGCAATCTGGAAGCCTCTGAAAAAGAGGCCTATATGCTGTTCCGCAATGCCTCGGCACAAGACAAACAGTTGGCCTACCGCATCACGGGACTAACCGACCAGATGCAGGTGTGGGACATCTCCTCTCCAACCGACGTCCAACAGCAGGAATGCCTCACGAAGGGATTCTTTGTCGCCCCCGAAAAAGGCATCCGCGAATATGCCATCGTCAATACTGCCAGCAGCAGTTTTCCTTCGGTCACGCGCGTCGGCACCTTGAAGAATAACCAAGACCTGCATGGTCGCGACTCGGTCAACATGGTCATTGTCGCACCTGCCGGACTTATCCAGTTGGCCGACTCGTTGGCCAAGTACCGTGTGTGGCATGGACAGTTGGCATCGGTGCTCACCACGACACCCGAAGCCATCTATAACGAGTACTCCAGCGGCGTGCCCGATGCCACCGCTATCCGCCTGTTCATGAAGCACTTGCGTGACAAACAGCCGACGGGAGAATATGCCTTGCGCTACTTGCTCTTCTTTGGCGATGGGTCGTACAACAACTATGCCGCCTGCGCCAGCAACTACTACCTGCCTTGCTACGAGAGCACATCATCGCTCACCGAGACGGGCTCGTACGTCACCGACGACTACTTCGGCTTCCTGGACGACAACGAAGGGTCGGCCCTTGCCTCCGACCGACTGGACATCGGCGTGGGTCGTCTCCCCGTCAGTTCGTTGGAGCAAGGCACCAAGATGTTGGCCAAACTGATTGATTACGAAGAGAATAAATATGGCAGTTGGCGCAACCGTCTGTGCTTCCTGGCCGATGACGAGAAGATTGAGAACGGCGAGAACAAAGACCCGGAGAATGAACATGTGAGCCACTGCGACGAGATGATTTCTCTGCTTCAGGACGCAGGACACAACGAATTCATGTTCCAGAAGATCTACCTCCCTGCCTACCAGCAGACGTCGTCCACCTCGGGAACGGACTATCCCGATGCCCGCAAGGACATGAACAATGCCCTCCAGCAAGGTGTCTTGCTGTTCGATTATGTGGGTCACGGTGCCGCCAACAACATCGCCCACGAACAGCTGATGACCATCAACCTGGCGAACCAGTTGAACATGTCGCACCTGCCCCTCTGGATTATGGCCTCGTGCAACGTATCTCGTTGGGACTCAGACGATACCTCGTTGGCCGAAGCATTGTTGCACAACCCGCAGGGCGGTGCCATAGCCGTGATTGGCGCTACGCGCGAAGTCTATATGACCCAGAACAGAAACCTGAACCGCAACTTGATGAAGAACCTCTGCCAACAGAACGAAGACGGTTCTCCCTTCACGTTGGGCGACATGCTCCGACAGGCCAAAAACGCCATGGGTTATGACAATAACAAGTTGAGCTACGGACTGTTAGGTGACCCCTCGCTGTCGCTCGACCTGACACAGCAGCGCGTCGTCGTGGACAGCATTCATGGTCAATTCAAGTCGTTGAGCACCGTTACGGTGTATGGGCATGTCAACTTGGCCGAAAGTGAGCAGTTGGACACCACCTTCACGGGCTTGCTGTATTCGAACATCTTTGATGCCGTCGATTCGTTGGCCTGCGACAAGGGACTCTGGAATGGCGAAAACGTCTTCCAATACACGGCACGCAACCGCAAACTCTTCTCGGGTCGCAGCGCCATCTGGAATGGTAAGTTTGAGTTCAGTTTCACCGTGCCGCAGGACATCTCGTTCAACCAAGGCAACGGATTGATGAACTTCTATGCCTGGAGCGGCAGAGGTTTTGAGGCCAACGGCTACTACGAAGATTTCTCGGTGGAGCATGACCCGTCGGCCGATACCAACGCCGACAAGATGGGTCCGCGCATACTTGCGCTCTTCCTGGACGGGCCCGACTTCAAAAGCGGCGACAAGGTCAGCACGACACCTTTCTTCTATGCCGAAATGGCCGACGAGAGTGGCATCAACGCGACGGGCAACAGCATCGGACATGATATCTGCCTGACCGTCAATTGCTTGTCCAACCCGATTGTAAGCACGCGCCAGTACGTTTTGAACAATCACTTCACCACCCTGACGGGCACCTCGTTGCAAGGTAACATCAAATACTCGCTCAACGACTTGCCCGAAGGTACCTACGAGGCAACTTTCCGCGTCTGGGATGTCTATAACAACGTTTCGGTACAGAGTTTCACCTTCACCACGAGCAGCAACACCCGACCTCTCCTGCTCACCATGCAAGCCTACCCATCGCCTGTAAATCAAGGCGGTACGGTGACCTTCTGTGCGCTGCACAACCGACCCGAGAGTGCCGACCAACTGCGTCTGCAAATCTACACGCAGACAGGCATCAAGGTGCTCGACCAGACCGTCTCGTCAAGTGCTTGCCCCGTCGTCTATCTGGGACAAAACGAGAAGGGACAGGACATCACGATTGAAGAGTTCAAGAAATCGGAGGATATCTCCCTGATTTCGAATTACATGAATGCCGACGAGACCAGTCAGTTGATGGGACAAACTACCTTCACATGGCAGGCAAACGTGGCTCCAGGCATCTACCTTTACCGCGTCTATCTCACCGCTGGCGGCACCGAGTCGGTCTCCAAGTCGCACAAGTTGATTGTATATTAAAGAATATTAAGGGAAATGACAGAGAAGTGACAAAGAAGTGACAGAGAAGTGACAAAGAAGTGACAGAGAAGTGACAAAGAAGTGACAAAGAAGTGACAGAGAAGTGACAGAGAAGTGACAGAGAAGTGACAAAGAAGTGACAGAGAAGTGACAGGGAAGTGACAGGGAAGTGACAAGGACGATAGTTTCGTAAGGAACGTTACCCCCTCCTCTTAACCCATAAACGTTAAACTTTCCTAAGCGGCACAATAATAACACGCGGTTTCCGTTATCCTGATAGTAACAACTTAAGATATGAAATATTCCTTAGCAACCCTTGCATTGTTCGCCAGCGCCACCTCGATGATGTGGGCAGATACCCTCACCGACAGCGAGACCTCGTCGGCCACGACGGACTTTGCCAAACAATACAACCCCATTCACACCGAAGCTATCTCTTTGGGTGTCACTCCAGATGCCCGAGGTGGTGCTATGGGTGACGTCGGCGCCGCTACCGAACCAGACGAGAACAGCCAATACTGGAACCCGGCCAAGTATGCCTTTGCCTACAGCCGTGGCGGTATTGCCGTCAACTACACCCCTTGGTTGCGTAAGATTGTAAGTGACATCAACTTAGCTTACGTCAGCGGCTACTGGAAATTCGGCTATTACGACAATCAGGCTCTCTCGGCCTCCCTCCGCTATTTCTCGTTGGGCGAGGTCACCGTCATCGACTACAAGACACAAAGCGAGGTCGCTGTCATCAACCCAATGGAGATGATGCTCGACCTCGGTTATAGCCGACAGTTGAGCGAAAATTTCTCGATGGGCGTCGTGATGCGTTATATCCATAGCAAGATGGTTTATTCCGACAGCGACAACGAACCCGCCAACACCTGGGCCGCCGACTTGGCTGCCTACTATACCGCCTACCCGCAAGTGGGTTACAGCGAGTGCCAATGGTCGTGGGGTGCCAACATCTCGAACGTGGGTGGCAAGATTTCGTATGATGGTGGTGCCACCGCTTCTTTCTTGCCTTGTAACCTCCGTCTCGGCACCTCGTTCACCTTCCCGTTGGACGACTATAACCTGATGTCGCTCAACTTTGATGCCAACAAGTTGCTGGTACCCACTTACCCACAGTCCTACCAGTTCACCGACGAAAACGGATTGGACAATGAGGCGTTCGAAAATGCCAAAAGGGAATACTACGACATGTCGGGTATCAAGGGCTTGTTCAAGTCGTTCAGCGATGCGCCTGGTGGCGGCAAAGAGGAGTTTCATGAAATCAACTGGGGCTTCGGATTGGAGTACACGTACGACCGTCGTTTCTTCCTCCGCGCCGGCTATCACCATGAGAATGAGTACAAAGGCAACCGTAAGTACTTCACCTTTGGTGGTGGCGTTGTGCTCAACGTCTTCCACATCGATGCCGGTTATGTACTCTCCACAGCGCAACAGTCGGCTCTGGATCAAACCCTTCGCGTCTCTTTAGGCTTCGATCTGGAGGGTCTGAGAGACTTGGTAGGTGTCGGCCGTCGTCGCTAATCGGATAGCAATAAATATTGCATATTTATACAACAACCCTATTTAGTTGCGGGTGCAAGTTGCAGGCGCAATTTTGAGGTAAAAATTGTATAAACTACCTCGAAATTGACAAATCTAAAACGACAAAATTAGCAAATTATAGGTCGAAACGGCCATAATTTGCTAATTTTTATTCGTAAATTGCACAACTAAAGGAATATTTTTGTATTTTTGCGATGCTTTTGGATTCGTACAATTATCCACGAAACAAGAAAAATAGACACATCTTAAAAAGTTATTATTAACTAAATAACACCATATAGACATGGAGACTAAGAAAGCAGCAACCATCAGTTGCGTTTGTATTGCAGTTGTAGCTGCTGGTATCTTTGGATACAATTACGTCAGCGAGCAGAACGCCGTCAAGAAGTACAACGAGGAACATCAGACCAAGGTGCAGAAAGATGCTACCTACGCTAAGTTGTTCGAGATGTTGGGCAACGCCAAGTGCATGAAGGATGTTCTGAGTACCCCCGAATTCAACGCCGTCTTCAGCGAGGTTTGTCCTTCCCAAAGTGTACAGGCACGCTACATGGCTATTCCCGAGTTGGAATGTTCCCCAATCACCCCTTATACCGTCTTTGGCAGCAAGTTTGACTACTATGGTAACAAGTTGAACGATACCATCTACCACTTCAAGGGCGACTTGCACACCCCCGACAACTTGACCAAGTTATCGTTCGATTTCGACAACTACGGCATGAAGGCGGAGATCAACATCGCCAACAGCTACGTATCGTCGGAACTGAATATTCCTGACACAGCAGTCTTCTCGAGCAACTTGTGGAAATTGGACGAGAAAAACGACCACGACTACTATCAGGAGTTGGAGGACTACACCAGCGCTGGCAATCAAGGTGAGATTACTATCCACATCAGCCGTTCCGGCGCCTACCTCTCCTTGGACCCTCAAGGTATGTTGGAACAACTGGACAAGAACACGTCTGTCATCATCAAGGACGACCAGAACTTGCCTCATACCATTTCTGGTTACGTAAAGGACAAACTCAAGTTCTACATCACCGACATCGAGACGATGACCAACTGTCTGTACTCGAACACGGACGAAGTTATCATCACCATCACCACAGGCAAGAACAACAAGGCTGTGACCTTCACCAAGAAGATTACCCGTCCTAACATCTGGGCTGCCTATCTGCTCTCGGCAGAACTATCTCCTGCCGAGGTCTATGAGGAGATTTGCAGCGGCAAGGACTTCAAGAATGTCGTCATGGCTGCTTCGCTCAAGTTCGTCACCATCGACCTCCCCAAATTAAGGATTGATGGTATCAAGAAATAAACGCGAAAGAAAATCTTACAAAAATAATAACGCCGATGTCGCTGGATTGTGACATCGGCGTTTATTTCAATCACTCGATAGGGGAATAAAATAACTAAATAGTAAATAGTTAAATAGTAAATAGTTAAATAGTAAATAGTAAATGGGTGGTCACTTCTTGTTGGCTTCCTGATATACCCGACAGATGCGGACCACCTGAACCGCCTCCTTGACGTCGTGGACGCGAAGGATGTGAGCGCCACCTAACAAAGCGAGGGTGTGTAACACCGTAGTACCATTCAAGGCGGCATCGGGCGTGATGTTGAGCAATTGCCAAACCATGCGTTTGCGACTCACCCCGACCAACATGACGTAGTCGGAGAACTCCCGACACAACTTGGGCAAGTCGTGCAACACCGAGTAATTGCCCTCCAACGTCTTGCCGAAGCCGAACCCTGGGTCCAAGATTACTTGAACGCCCTCGAACAAAGGTAATTGCTGACGGAAGAAAGCAGAAACATCGGCGGCATCGGCATTCATGATGAAAGGTGCGCCCAAGGAACAGACCACCGAAGCCATTTCGGGGTCGCGTGTTCCTCCATACACATCGTTAACGATATCGGCACCCAACTTTTCGACCGCCACGCGAGCCACATCGGCACGGTAGGTGTCAATAGAGATAGGCAACTTCGTGACCTCACGGACAATCGGCAAACCCCATTCCAAACGGCGCAACTCCTCCTCGGGAGTAGGTGGGACATAATTCGGACGGGTGCTGCAAGCACCAACGTCAATCATCTCGGCGCCGTCACGTTCCATTTGTTGGACACGTTCACGCAACTGTTGAGCTGCTTCGGTCGAAAACTCTTCTCCCGAAGAGAGACATCGGGAACCGGCGAAAAACGAATCTGGAGTCAGGTTGATGATGCCCATCACGACAGGATGGTCGTAAGTGAGCGTGCGTCCATCGCGCAAATGCAAATCGAATGTCATAAAAATGCTATTTTTTGATAGCAAAAATAGCGTATTTTTCCAAAAAGCGCAACAGGAAGCTACCGATTTCTAAAAATAATCCGCTATAATATTAAAAAAAATGTATATCTTTGAAGCACACAAAGCAAACAACAATTAAATCCTTATGTACTATGATTGAAACATTCCGTTCTTTCGACCTCATGTTACAGGCTTATTGGGTGATGGCTGGCGTTGCCAGTATCGTCTTTATCATACAAGCCATCATGACCTTCGTTGGCTTCGATGCCGACACAGACATGGATGCCAGTGGCGGCGATTCGGACTTCGATTCCGAGGGCTTCCACCTCATCTCGGTCAAGACCATCATCTGCTTCCTGCTGGGCTTCGGGTGGACCGGTGTCCTCTTCTGGGACGACATTGAGAGTCCTTGGTTCCTGGCCCTGTTGGCCACTCTGGTAGGTTTTGCCTTTATGAGCCTCATCGCCTATCTGCTCTTCCTTGTGATGAAGTTGGACAAAGACAACAGCTTCCGCATCGAACAGGCCATCGGACAGAAAGGCGAGGTCTATCTCACCATCCCTGCTGGCGGCACCCAGACCGGCAAAGTGATGGTTTCGGTCAACGGTTCGATGCACGAGCTGGAGGCCAAGACCAACGACGCCGAAAAGATTCCTACCGGAGAAATGGTTCGCATCACTGGAGTCGAAGCCGGCAACGTGCTGGTGGTGGAAAAGGCGTAATCGAGAGAGAGTAGAGAGGAAAGGGTAATGAGTAAAGGAGTTTGACAAAGAGGCCACACTCTGAGCAATCGGAATTATCCGAATAATCTGAATACTCCGAGTAATCCGATTAATCAGAGTATTCTGATTGAGAAAATCTCCAACTAACGTCCTTGTCACTTCTCTGTCACTTCTCTGTCACTTCCTTTAATTTCCCTTAAAATTTGCAATTTAACTAACCTAAACACATAAAACAACTTAAACATTATGAGCGATTTCACAATCATTGCCATTTTGGTCATCGTAGCCGTCGTGCTCGTTTCGTCCATCTTAAAGCGTTATCGTCGCTGCCCATCCGACAAGATCCTTGTGGTCTATGGTTCCACAGGTAAGGGGTCTGCCAAGTGCGTACACGGTGGTGGCGTCTTTGTCTGGCCTATCATTCAGGATTATGCCTACCTCAACCTGACGCCTATCAGCATCGAGGCCAACCTGACCAACGCCCTGTCGCGCCAGAACATCCGCGTCGATGTGCCTTGCCGCTTCACCGTCGGTATCTCGACCGAAACGGACTCGATGAACAACGCCGCCGAGCGTCTGCTGGGTCTGTCGGCCAACGACATCCAGGACATGGCACGCGATATCCTCTTCGGTCAGTTGCGTCTGGTCATTGCCTCTATGTCTATCGAGGAGTTGAACCAGGACCGCGACGTCTTCCAGGAGAATATCAAGAAGAACGTTGAGATTGAGTTGAAGAAGATTGGCCTCAAGCTTATCAACGTCAACATCACCGATATCAAGGACGAGAGCGGCTACATCGAAGCACTCGGTCAGGAAGCTGCTGCCAAGGCTATCAACGAAGCCAAGGTCAAGGTGGCCGAGAAGGAGAACGATGCCAAGGTCAAGGTGGCCGAACAGGAAATGGCCGGTGAATCGGGCAAGGCTAAGTTCCAGATGGAGACCCGTAAGGCGGTAGCTGCTGCCAATGCCGAAGCCGTCAAGGGCGAGAACAATGCCAAGGTAGAGATTGCCAACTCGGAGGCCGACCTGCGTGAACGGGAGGCCGAGGCTCAGCGCCGTGCTACTGCTGCCGAGAAGATTGCCGCCGCCAAGGCCCTCGAAGAGTCTTACTCTGCCGAACAGAAGGCCGAGTTGGCGCGTGCCGAACGCGAACGTTCTACGCAACAGGCCAACATCATCGTCAAGCAGGAAATCGAGAAACAGCGTATCGTGGTCGAGGCCGAGGCCGAAGCCGAGCAGAAACGTGTCACCGCTAAGGGTGAAGCCGACTACGTGGCCTTCCGCGCCAAAGGTGAAGCTGATGCCGTGCGCATCAAGGCCGAAGGTGATGGTGCTGCCGCTGCCCTGCGTGCCAAAGGTGAGGCCGAAGCTATCTACGCCAAGATGGAGGCCGAGGCTCGCGGTTTGAACGAGGTGCTCACCAAACAGGCTGCCGGTTACGACAAGATGATCCAAGCTGCTGGCGGTGATGCCACCAAGGCTTACACCTTGCTCCTCCTCGAGAAGTTGCCCGAACTCGTCAAGACTCAGGTGGATGCTATCAAGGGCATCAACATCGACAAGGTTACCGTCTGGGACGGTGGTCAAGGTGCCGATGGCAAGGGTTCTACCGCTGGTTTCATCTCAAACCTCTACAAGTCGGTTCCACCCCTTCAGGAACTCTTCGACCAGGTGGGCATGAAACTCCCCGAGTACCTGGGCAAGAACGCTGAGGGTGCAGAAAAGGCGGAAGTTGCTGAGGCTCCAAAAGCCCCTAAGGCACCTGCCAAGAAATAAGAACAACCATCGGATGGAAGTTGAAAGGAAGTTCCCCTTTTGACTTCCATCCTTTTCGTTACACACCGAAGTCGAGAAGGAACTCTTAAACTCAAGAACAAGAGAATTAAAGGAAGAGTAAGGTCCCCAGCCAAACCATTTTCGAAAATGACACTCATGACACCCGCCAGTCGGGAGAGATAGAGGAATTATCTACCTTCGCGGCGCCGAGATAGAAGATTCATCTTTTCGTCATCCTTCGGTGAGGGTATTGTGAGCCTTCGGTCATCCTTCGGAGTGCCTATTGGAGAAATCCTCTCCTCACAGGCGCATTATGCAGAGAAAAACACTATTGCCCCGAAGGCAGGAACATCGCTCGCAAGGTGCAGATAAAAAAGTAATCGCAAAATTTGTCTATATAGATAAAAAAGGTTATCTTTGCGCTTGGATTTCAAAAAATACCACGTTAACCGTTAAACGTTAACCCTTAACCGTTAAACTTTAACCATTAATCTTTAACCGTTAACCCCTAACCCTTAAACAATAACCCTTATGCTCGAATATCTCTGCACCTCGCGTGCCAACGGAATAACCAAAAACAATTCTCCCTATTGCACCTTGAAGTGCGCCAATCTGGAGGAGACCATCAACATTGCCGTGTGGGACTGTGCCCCCGAGGCAGGTCCAAAGCCCGGTCAGGTGGTTCGTTTTCATACCATTCAGGACCGCGATGGCAAGAAATCGTGCAATGCCCGCGACATGGCGACCGGTCCTATGGCCGAAGAGGGTCATCCGTTCTACAACCTCATGCCTCATCCCATCAACCGCGAGTTGTGGGACAAGACCATCGCCAACCTGTTGACGTTCTGCTCGCACCAGAAGTTGATGGGCATCATCCAGGACTTTGCCAACAAGTTGTACGACCCCTACTCCAAATATCCTGCTGCCTCAGGCATGCACCACGCTTTCCAGGGTGGATTGTTGAACCACATCTACCAGGGCCATCCTCTTCCACGACTACGGTAAGTTGATGGAGTACAACTACGAGGGCGAGACGCAGGAGGATATGTACCTGTTAGGGCACATCTATATCTCGGCCCACACGTTGCAGAACGTGCTCGAAAAGACGTTTGAAGAGACTCCTGGCGACCCAAAGTCGATTTCCTTCGAGAATCGCGAAGAGATCAAACGCATCATTCATTGCGTGTTGGCTCACCATGGCGAACGGGAATATGGTTCACCCGTCGTGCCCTGTATGCAGGAGGCGGTCATCGTCACCTACCTCGATAACCTGTCGGCCAAAGCCGAGAACATCAAGGACACCGGCAACATGGAACAATCGTATTGCCTGGGCACGCATGTGGTGAAGTAAAAAAGACAGACCCCCGGGACCCCCTCCCTTCCTCCCCGAGGGGAGGAGAATTGATAAATACAACTAGAGGGCAAGAGGGTGCGCTCTTTAACATACGTCTTTAACTTCTTTATCTTCTTTAACTCCTTTAACTTCCTTTAATGACTTCCTCCGAAACCGAACTTCGCGTACAGCGCGGCATTGATTATTTCAAGCAAGGATACAACTGTTCCCAGAGTGTAGCGTTGGCTTTTGCCGACCGATACGGCATTCCTGAACCATTGATGGCAAGGATCGCCGCCTCCTTTGGTGGTGGTATCGGCCGAATGAGAGAGACTTGTGGCGCTGCCTGTGCCATGTTCCTTTTGGCAGGGTTGGAGGTCACCAATGTGGAGGGACGACATGAAGATTATCCCCAAGGCAGCAACCCCTACCCCAATCCCGAACTGAAGAAGAAGGACTACGAGGTGGTGCAGATGTTGGCCGAACGCTTCAAGGCCCAGACGGGCAGCCTGATCTGCAAGGAGTTGTTGGGATTGAACAAACAACGCGCCGACGGCACGATACCCGACATCGTCATCTCTGCTACCCCCGAGGCACGCACCGACGAGTATTATCGCAAACGCCCTTGCATCCGCATGGTGGAGACCGCCATACGCACCTACATGGGCTATCTGGAGGAAATGCCGAAGTAAGTGGGCATCGTCGCACGGAAACATAGTTAGAGGAATATGTAACAAGAGTATCAAAACGCACTACATAATCATACATATTTAATAGGACAACAACCAAAAACGCAGTACCTTTGCACCGACAAACACAACACAACTTAATATCTATGAAGAATATTCTCCTGACCGTATTGGCTTCGACCGTCACAGCAGGTACCTTGCTGGGACAGACAGATGCCAACCACTATGAAGTGACCAGTCCTGATTCCAAACTCAAAGCAGTCATCACCCGTACTGCCGACGGCAAGATACAATATGCCGTGGTATTGGACAAGGACACCGTGATGCAACCTTCTGACCTCGGATTGAACACCTCCATCGGCGATTTCCGAAGCGGCCTCCGCATCGTCAAGGCAAGCGAAGCACAAACCGTTAATGACAGTTATTCCCTGACCAACGGCAAGAAGAAAGACTTCAGCTTCTCCGCCAACGAACAGACGTTCAGCATTCAGGACAAAGACAACCGTCCAGCGTGGGACATCACCTTCCACGTCGATAACAACAACGTCGCTTTCCGCTACCTGGTGCACCAGCGTAAGGGCCGTGGCGGCGACCGCATGGCTTGTCTGGTGAACGACGAGAGTTCGGAGTTCGTACTGCCCGTCGGTACCACCACCTATATCTGTCCACAGATGACTCCTCAGACAGGCTTTGCACGTACCGCCCCAAGTTACGAGACCTACTATGAGTACGGTGCCGAGATGGGCAAGAACGGACATGGCCGTGGTTACACCTTCCCTGCCCTCTTCAAGACCCCATCGGCTTGGGTGATGCTGTGCGAGACAGGCGTTGATGGCAACTATTGTGCCTCCCGCCTGGAGTGCAAAGAGAACCACTACAAGGTGGCTTATCCCGAAGCAACAGAGTTTGGTGGCGTCGGCACATCGGCTCCCGGTTTGATGTTGCCAGCTTATACCCCTTGGCGCACCATCACCGTAGGTCGCGACTTGGCTCCTATTGCCGAGACCTCCATCATGTGGGACTTGGTCAAGGAGCAGTACAAGCCTTCGCAGGAATATAAGTTCGGCAAGAGCACTTGGAGCTGGGTGATTCGCATGGACAACAGCTGCAACTTCGACGAACAGAAGGAATACATTGACCTCGCTGCCGCCCTAGGTTGGCAATTCGTCCTGGTCGATGCCTGGTGGGACACCAAGATTGGCTACGACAAGATGAAGGAACTCTCGGCCTACGGCGCCAGCAAGGGCATCGGTCTCTTCCTGTGGTACAACAGCAACGGCTACTGGAACGATGCACCACAAGGTCCTCGCGGCAAGATGCACCGCATGATTGACCGCCGCAAGGAGATGCAATGGCTCAAGGAGGCCGGCATCAAGGGCTTGAAGGTCGATTTCGTCGGTTCGGACAAGCAGCAGACCATCCAGATGTACGAGGACATCCTCGCCGATGCCAACGAGTACGGGTTGATGGTCATCTTCCACGGTTGCACCATCCCTCGCGGTTGGGAACGTATGTATCCTAACTTCGTGGCTTGCGAGGCAGCTCGCGTGTCGGAGAACCTTGCTTTCAGTCAGCACGACAACGACATCGAGGCCTTGGCTGCCACCATCCTCCCTATCCTGCGCAACGCTATCGGCAACATGGACTTCGGCGGTTCGACCCTCAACAAGCACTACTCGAAGAACAACCAGCGCGGCACCGAGCGCAAGACCTCGGATGTCTATGCCCTGGCCACCGCCGTCCTGTTCCAGTCGCCTGTCCAGAACTTCGCATTGACCCCCAACAACCTCACCGACGCTCCCGCCTGGGCCGTTGACTTCATGCGCACCGTCCCCACCTGCTGGAAGGACCTGAAGTGGCTGCAGGGCACACCGGGCAAGAACCTCGTCATGGCCCGTCAGGACTTGGAGGGCAAGTGGACCATCGCCGGTGTCAACGCGGATAAGGTTCCTTTCAAGACCAAGATTGACTTGAGCCTCTTCGAGGTGGGTCAGCAGTTGAGCCTCTACCTGAACAACGAAGTGAAGACCATCAAGGTCAACAAGAAAAAGACCATCGAAGTCATCATCCCATCCAATGGTGGCGTCGTCATCAAATAATGAATAGATGAACCCTATGAAGCCGTGCATCGAGCTTGGCTTCATCGGGTTATCTTCCCTTTCCGCCATGATTTAGATTCTGCTGCCAACCGAGGCGGCTGTTCCTCTGGATATATTATACACCTAAATATCACTAAAATGAACAAACGACTCTTTATTGCCTTCTGTTTTATTCTCCATCTTATTCCGTTCGCGGCTTTTGCCAATCCTATTGACTCGCTGGAAGTGCTCCTTCGGGAAAAGACACGAATCCAGGAGAAGATCTATCTGCACACCGACAATACCTGTTACTTTGCAGGTGATACCATCTGGTACAAGGCATACGTGCTCCGAGCCGACAACCTCCAACCCTCGGGTCCCAGCAAGGTGATGTACGTCGAACTGCTCACTCCCGACGGCTATGTTGTTGAGCGGCAACGTGTACTTATCGACAACAACACCCGTTCGGCAGGTCAGTTCTGCTTGCCCGACACCATCTTTTCGGGCTACTACGAACTGCGCGCCTACACCCGTTGGCAGTTGAACTTCAACGTGACCGAGAAGGAACACTCGCGTTTCGACGACGAATGGTTCTACAGCAAGAGCCTCGCCAAGGACTTCTTCCGCAACTACGAAGGTCTCTACAGTCGCGTCTTGCCTATCTACGAGAAACCCTCGCAACCAGGAGATTATAGCACGAAACGCATCATCGACCGTCCGCGTCGCCGATTGGCCAAAGAGACGTACGACATCTCCGTCCAGTTCTATCCCGAGGGTGGTCACTTGATTGACGGCCTGCCCTGCCGTGTTGCCTACGAAGTGCTTGACAGTCATGGCAAACCGCTCGACATCCCCGGCTCATTGAGCAACGGACAGACCATCACGACCCTTGCCGATGGACGTGGCATCTTCTCCATCACCCCGTCTGCCTCTCAATCGCTCTACGCCTCTTTCACGCACGAGGGGAAGAACTACAAGTTCTCCTTACCCGATGTGCAGAAGAGCGGCATCAACATCTCGTACGATGTGGAGCAGCAGCAACTTGCTTTCAACGCCAAGAATACGCAGGTGGGTGCCGTGTCGGTCGCTTGTCGCGGCAAACTGATGGTCTTCCAACGTAACGGCAATACGCTCTCCACCGCCGACCTTCCTACGGGTGTCAACGAGATTGTGGCTTACGATGAACAGGGTCAACCGGTGGCCAACCGCCAAATCTTTGTCAACCGCCACGACCTGGAACACCCCTTGGACGTCGCCCTCAAGATGCAGGAGGACGGCAAAGAGGTAGAGACCATCAGCGCTGGCGCCTACCAGCGTCTCAGTCTCAACACCGAATTACCTATCGACCACATCATCACGGTCAGCGTTTCGGTACGTGACCAGCGGAGCGACGAACTCTCGTACGACGATGGTAATATCCTGACCGACATGCTGTTGGCTGGCGACTTACGCGGCTTCGTGGCTCATCCAGCCTATTACTTCGAGAGCGACGATGCCGAACATCGTCAGCGCTTGGACCTCTTGCTCATGATTCAAGGTTGGCGCAAGTATGCTCCTGTCAAGGAGGTACGCTATCATCCCGAACGTGGCTTTACGTTGGAGGGTCAGGTTCACCCGCTGCGCGACATTGACCGAAACACCTTCGACCTGCTTGAGTTCGTTCTCCAGGGGGAGGGTGACATTGCCAACCCTTGTTTCACCTACTCTACGGCTGGGCAAGTCTCCATCATGAACGACAACACTCAGATTCCCGACATGAACATCGGCCTATCGGAGACCAACTCCACCTTCATGGAGGACCAAGGCGACCCGTCGGAAGAGTCTAACTCCTTGGATGTTGCTGTAGATAACACCGAAACACCAACTTTGGAAATAACTCAGAACGAATTCTCGAACCACAAGAAGATCGTCTTCAAGCATCCGTTATTGGTCGAGGCGGAACTCTCCAAGGACAAGGAAGTGGCTGGTGCCGTCGCTCAAGCCGACGAAGAAGGACATTTCCTTATCAACCTGCCTCCTTTCTACGACCAGGGCATCGTCTTCATGACCAGCTATTTCCAGAAGGACTCGGCCACCCTCTGTCTGACCAGCCCCAGGGACAAGGACAAACTCAACCCGTTCATCTGTCCTCAGTTCTACACACGGCAGGACATGTTCTATCCGGTTTACAGTCAACCCTATGCATGGCAGCAGACGCATCAACCGGCCGACCCTGACGTGCAGGAGGCCGAAGCCGCCATCGACAGTCTCTTGGGCAACCGCGTTCTCGAGAACGTCACCGTCAAGTCACGCCGCATCCGTAAGCTGCACCGTTTCGACAAGAGCAAACCTGCGTTCGAAGTCGATTTCTATCAACTCCTGAACCGCGCAACGGACTATGGTCTGCACTTCCGTGGTTACAACAGTATCCTCTTTTGGGAGGAGGCCGCTCGTTCGCTGTTTGGCAACATGGGCAACGGCAACAAGCGTTTCGGTATCCAATGTTCGGTCGATGGCCACATTTTCGTCATCACTCACCAAACACAGACGGGCGCCGGCATTGGCGTTCCTATGACTCCTGCCCTGCTCAACAAGAAGATTGACCCACGCAACATCTGGAAGGTCCGCATCTTCACCGACTACGACATGCGCAACGACGTCGGCCGAGAAGAGAACCGTGGTGTGCCCGACGTCTATTTCGAGGTCATTCCTGTTCCTAACGACGGCACACGCACCGTGCGCCGTGACCGCCGCATGGTCTTCGATGGCTTTGCCTATCCCGAGGAATTCTACAGCCCTGACTATTCCAATGCCGTCCCCGACCAGCCCACCGACTATCGCCGCACGCTCTACTGGAACCCCAATGCCCACCCCAGCAAGGATGGTAAGTTGACTATTCCTTTCTACAACAACGCCCGTTCCACCCGTATGCAAATCTCCGTCTGCGGCGTCGGCAACGACGGTCTCTACTACAATAAATAATATCAACATGTCAAAGATCATTAAACGAAAACATAATTAAACATTAAACGATAACGAAAAAAAAGGAACCAAAACGATAACGAAAATTAACCGTTAACCATTAACCCCTAAACGTTAACCGTTAACCATTAACCTTTCAAAGAGCGGTGCAAAGATAAAAAGTATAGCAGTCCCTTCCAAACTTCGGACTGCTATACTTTTTGCTATACTTTGCTATGGTACTATGAAAACCAATGACTTACGATAAGTTGTAACCACGAAATTCACGAAACACACGGAAACATCTCTCTCCAAGGGAAGACCGCACAATTTATAGAAATGCATTATATATCTCATTTACACAAACTTACACTCTGAAAGCATTTCACTCGCACGAGGCGAATCTTCCCCCTATGCAGGGGAATTGAGGGGGTCTTTATTCCCTCCTATTGTAACTGCTATAGCATACTGAAAACTAATTGATTAAGGCACTTTAATAGATACATACAATACAATAACTCCCGCCCTTTTTACAGGCAGGAGTAAATCCTAAGGCTGAAAGCCTGTTAAGACTACAGGCGGGGGTGCTACCCCCGTTTACTAACGACAGATGAAAAGAGTGCCGAAGGTACGACAGAACACAGGCAGGTGGTAGAGCAAAGCGAAACCCCTGTTAAGAAGGTACGACAGAACGCGCTGAAAGTGCAATATCAAACAGCCCAGGGCAACGCCCTGCGGTCCCTGCGAACGGGAGGAGAGCGCTCTGTAAGAGCAGCACCATTCACATTGACTAGAGTTCGTTTTTCAACACGATGGCCTTTTCCCTTGCCGTCGTATCGAGTATAGTCTCTTACTCAAGTTTCGCAATTATACCGACTTCACTCCTGAGGAATAATTAGAACCCCTCCTGGCGAACTATAATTCAACCTCTTCAAATTGGAGTCCTGTCAAACCTTTGGCTACTATCGCATTTACGAATTTCGGACTAGCGTACCATAAAAAATCAATTTTACCAATTTGAAATAAATCCAAGTGAAGATCGTAGAATTCCTGACTCATTTTAATCTGAGAGAATTGAAGAGAACGATCCCATTCTCCTCTCTTCTCCTTATTTCGATAAGTCATCATAAACTCCTGACAGGAAGATACTTCAATGGGCATTTTAACATTGTCAACATTCCTTGTAATGACTGAGTTCGCAAAATCTACATGATGAAAATTCTCAGATATTATTTTCATCATATAATAATCTTTCTCCATCTTCTTTCTCAAACTGATTACCTTAGCGGGATATATTTTATGTTCCTTGTCTATATGGATGGTGTCAAGTACGGATTTAGCTTTTTCATTAAAAAGAAATAAATCTCCAGAAAAACCTTGGGAAAGAAAATCTGTATAGTTTGCGCCACTTGCTAACTTCAAGCCAGATAAATTGGGAGTAGCTGTTGGGAAAAGAAAAGGATCATACAAAGCAAATATGCCATTTGCACTCTCATCAGGATTGTAGCCCTTGATGAAATCATAAACTTGAGGATAATGGTTCCCAACGACAGACCAATCGCTGCTGCTGTCAACTATGTAATATTTCATAGCAAATAAAATATGTTTTAGTAAAAAACGCGTTCATTTCTAAATTATTATTCATTCATGGTTAATTCTGTCGCCCATTCTGGGCTTTCGGAACCATCTGCCCTCAGCAGGGGTTGCACTACGTTTCACCACCTGCCTGTAGTCTTGCCAGCCCTTCGGGCTTGCTTTGCATTTTCAACCAAGCATTAAAATCATTGAGCTCAATTCGACCTCAGGAGCTATCGAATTCTCTAATTCTTGAGGTTGAATCACCGAATTGACCGAATTTAGACTAATAAATCTGCGCGCTCTCAACAGCCTAAAAGGAATATTAAACGAATTGCAAAACGAAGGAAGGGACGCAAACAGCAAGAAAAAAAACTCCTTTACGCGCTCCCGTAAACTGCGAGAGATTAAACTCCGGAAAACACAAAAACCACGCAAAAAGAGGGTCGATGAAATGAGGCTTACAGGCCGTTGGAGTACTGTGCTGCCCTTGCTGAGCGACCCCTCTCTTGCTACACGATACCCCAGGCGATGCCTGGAGCTAATCGATACTGCGCTTTCAGCGCGTTCCCATATCGCCCAAAATGATTGAGTTCAATTCGTCCTCCAGAGCCATTGAATTCTCTAATTCTCACCCATTCAATATAAATATTATCGCGCAAGAGAAAATTCTCTAATTCTTGAGAATTAATATCTCTCTTGAGTTGAATCGCTCTCGCGACCACTGAAAAAGTAGTTGGTCAAACTTCATTAAATATGACCAACTGCTTTCTTCATAACTCATTGATTTTCGGTTGCAAAGATAATACTATTTCCTGTGCAATCCAAATATTTTGATAACAATTCACCAATTTGGCCGATTTTCATTCACCAATTTGGCCGTGTTTTGTTCGGCAATTTGGCGGAAACATGACATCTACACATTACAAAATGCCCGCCACCTCCAGGACAGAGGTAGCGGGCACGTGATACTATGTGGTTATTTGATTTACAACAAACTTTGTGTGCGCTTGATGAACTGAGCAAGAGCCTCACCCTTCAGCATACCGCCTTCGAGCAGAGCCAAGTCAATGAGTTGGCGCAAGGTGTTGTCGGTAGCAGCATACTTGCCGACCACCTCGGTCTCCTGCTTCTTGAGGTTCTCGACATCCTTACGCAGAGAGTCGAGCAACTGGTCTTTGTCCTGAGGGAACTCGCCAGCCTTGGCCTTGTACTTCTCCTCCTCCAGAGGCTTGATCTGACCCTCCTTCGACTCGATGTCCGAAGCGATGGCACTTACCTGATCCTTCAGCGCTTCCTTGGCCGATGCCAGAATCTTCTTGACGACAGGAGCTTCGGTGTTGACCACCAGGTTCATCTGGTCGGGCATCTGACCATAGAAGTTCATGCCGCCACCCTGTACCTTGCTCATCTCCTTCATACGGCGCATCCATTCGTTCTGAGCCACCATGACAGGCTTATCGGTCTCGTCCATGGCCTGGAAGTCGATGCTCCACTCCACCTTCTTGCCGTCGGCGCTGGTTGTGGCAGGAATCTGACTCTGGAAGAGGGCATTGTTCTCACGACGCTCACTCTCACCGAACTCCACTTTCTTGGCATCGGCCTTCTTGATGAGGTTCGACAAAGTGTCAGAGTCGATGCGGTTGAAGTGGCACTTCTCCTGTTTCTGTTCCTGCTGGTTCATCCAAGGAGTATCCAACTGGCCACCCGTCTCGATGACGTCATAACCCTTGGCCTTGGCAGCCTCGATGTAACTGTACTGAGCCACCTTGTCGTCCGAATAGAGGTAACACAGCTGACCATCCTTGTCGGTCTGGTTGCCCTCTACGAGTTTGCGGTACTCGTCGGCGGTATAGTAGTGACCCTCGGTGTTCTTGATGAGGGCGAAGTTGATAGCCTTCTCGTAGAACTTCTCGTCGCTCAACATGCCGTATTGGATGAAGATCTTGAGGTCGTCCCACTTCTATTCGTACTTCGTACGGTCCTCGTTGAAAATCTCCTGCAGACGGTCGGCCACCTTCTTGGTGATGTAACCGCTGATCTTCTTGACGTTCTGGTCGCTCTGCAAGTAGCTACGGCTGACGTTCAAAGGAATATCTGGGCTGTCGATCACACCGTGCAACAGCATCATGAACTCAGGCACGACACCTTCCACCTGGTCGGTGACGAACACCTGGTTGCAGAACAGCTGAATCTTGTCGCGGCGGAACTCGTTGTTCTCGATCTTTGGGAAGTAGAGTACGCCTGTCAAGTGGAATGGGAAATCGACGTTCAGGTGAATCCAGAACAAGGGGTCTGGAGCCATTGGATAGAGTTCGTGGTAGAACTTCAGGTAGTCCTCGTCCTTCAGGTCGGCAGGAGCCTTGATCCAAAGTGGCTGTGTCTCGTTGATCTGGTTATCCTCCTCAGTCTCAACCTCCTTGCCGTCCTTCCACTCGGTCTTCTTGCCGAAGACGACAGGGATAGGCAGGTACTTACAATATTTCTTCAAGAGGTTCTCGATGGTGTACTTCAAGGTCATGTTGGCCTTGTTCTCGTCATCCAGATAGAGGATGATGTCGGTACCGCGCTCAGCCTTGT
>CACYQQ010000086.1 GCA_902776605.1 uncultured Bacteroidales bacterium
CGAAACCCCCACGCCGATGTATTCAACATTCTTATAGAAACAAGATACTACGGTCTTATTTCATAAGAACATATATTAATACATCACGAAGAGCGTTCCAGTTGCTTTGTTTTTGACAGAGAAGAATTTGCGAGATTCAGATACGTCAAAACTAAAGCGTATGGTACGCCAAATTATGTATAAATCTTTTTTGTCGCGATTCGCGAACAGAAAAAGATGGTGCAAATATAGGACATTTTTACGAATAATAAAAGGAATATCCTAAATTATTGTTAAATATCGATATTTTTAATTGAAATATCAAGAAAATAATGACAATTCATTAAATAACCAATCAATGATCACGTTCTCATCTCATTCTTTTGCTGCGGACCTTCAGTTGACATTCCGCTTTGTTTCCGCTTTCTTGCTACCTTTAAAAGGGAGCAAAAAGGCAGAAGGTCGGTGATTGGTCAACAGAATATCCGTGAGAAGAGAAGGTGGACAGCGGAAGGTAACAATTATCGATGGAGAATTGACTCCAAATTCAAGAATGACTTAATGGGAATTAGACCATTATTTGCCCTCCCTTATACTATTATATACTATTAGATAGTTTTATTATAATTGGGATTATGTAAAGTTGATATATTTGGAGTACTCCTATTTAATAATATATAGTATGATTTGGAAGCAAAATAAGCATGAAGGAAAAGCAGTAATAAAGTGGTTGGAATGCTACGCCCACCCTTCGGTGAGACTTCGGAATCCATTCGGAATTTGCAACATGAAGAAATAATAAACCCTATCAACATGCCTTATCGTGGAACAAGCAATGGATTATTGTTCACAAAAAAGCAGATTGACAGGGTTGAAACAATGCCTTATTCCGTTGAAGAACGAAAATAAAGGCAATCGGAATGAGCGTGGAACGAGGAAATTACTTCGACAAATCGTCCTTGACGAATTGAATCAAGCGAGAAACGGCATCGCTGGCAGGAATATTCTTTTCGATGCACACTTTGCCCTTGTAAAGCGAAATGCGGTCAGGACCTGCTCCTACATAGCCATAATCGGCGTCGGCCATCTCTCCAGGACCATTGACGATACAACCCATGATTCCAATCTTCAACGTAGAGAACCGAGGATCATCGACAGACGCTTTCTTTACGGCTTCCTTAATCTCGGCGATGGTATTCTCCAAATTATAGAGCGTTCGACCGCATCCTGGACAAGAAATATATTCGGTGTGTGAGAACTTGATTCTTGCAGCTTGGAGAATGTTGTCGGCAAGTTCGCGAAGTTGATTATCGGCAAAATGAGGGTTGTTGATAACGAGTTTATGAGCCAAACGGTCAATGAACAATGCGCCAACCGTCATGGCTGCCTTCAATTGGAGAGTTTCGAAATCCGAGTCCGAAAGATTGAGCGTAACCGTGTCATTACTAATGGTTTGCTTGCATTGCTCGCGAAGCGATGCGCACTCCTCAATCATATCGACCAACTTCCTTGCTACAGGAATCTCACGTTCAGGAGCTTCGGACAGAGAGACACGGATGGTGTCGCCAATGCCCTCGCACAACAGAGCACCAATGCCGACCGCACTCTTGATGCGACCATCTTCCCCCTCTCCTGCTTCGGTGACACCCAAATGCAAAGGATAAGCCATGCCCTCGGCCTCCATCTTCTGCACCAACAGGCGCATGGTCGAAACCATCACCACGCAGTTAGAAGCCTTGATGCTGATCACCACGTCGTTGAATTGCTCCTCCTTGCAGATACGGAGGAACTCCATACATGACTCCACCATGCCGGCAGGCGTATCGCCATAACGCGACATGATGCGGTCGCTCAAACTACCATGGTTGACCCCGATACGGATGGCGGTGTGATGTTGCTTGCAGATATTTAGGAAAGGAATCAGACGACGACGAATCTTCTGAATCTCATCGGCATACTCCTCGTCGGTATATTCTAGTTTCTTGAACGTGCGACCTGGATCGACATAGTTGCCAGGATTGATGCGGACCTTCTCGACAATCTCGGCAGCGACATCGGCCACATTGGCGTTAAAGTGGATGTCGGCCACCAGAGGCACGTTGCATCCCTCCTCGTGCAGACGTTGCTCGATGCTCTTGAGGCTCAATGCCTCGCGCGTACCTTGGGCGGTGAGACGCACCATGTCGGCACCGGCATCGACGATGCGCTTAATCTGCGCCACGCTGCCCTCTACATCGTTGGTATTGGTGTTGGTCATGCTCTGGATCACAATAGGATTGTTCCCTCCTATCAAGACTCCATTGACATGGCAAACACTTGATTTCCTTCTCTTGTACATAATAAAATGTTGTTTCAAAATGAAAGACGAACGTTGGGCTCAATTACACTTATATTCGTACTTCAGTTCGGCCAACTCGGCATTGGCCTTGACAATCTTCTGAGCCAGGTTCTTCTTGTAGTCGGCAAAACGCTTGGCCAACTCGGCATCGGCCACCGAGAGAATCTGTACGGCCAAGATGCCTGCATTCATGGCACCATTGAGCGCCACGGTGGCAACTGGTATTCCTGGAGGCATCTGAATCATCGCCAACATGGCATCCAAGCCCTCCAAACTACCCGTGAGGGGTACACCAATGACAGGAACGGGGGTCTGCGCAGCTACAACACCTGCTAAGTGGGCAGCCATGCCAGCACCGGCAATGATAACCTTGATACCACGCTCGGCGGCTTGGGTCGAAAACTCCTCTACCTCCTTCGGGGTACGGTGAGCCGAAAGGGCATACATCTCGAATGGTACCTGGAACTCGTTAAGCAAGTCGGCGGCTTTCTTCATGACAGGTAGGTCACTGGTGCTACCCATAATAATACTGACGATAGGTTTCATGATTCTTATGAAAAATAATAAATACTAAATATTAAATACTAAAGAAATCAAGTATTACAACTTGCTCACTTCTATAGCAATACCCAATAGGCCAAAGCCATGCAGAGGACACCCGTCAGTGAACCAACGGCCACCTGTGCCAACGTATGACGTTGCAAGTAGATGCGGATGGAACCGATGGCACCTGTCAGCAGGATAGCCAAGATAGGAACATAGAGTGGCATGACGTTGGGGAACCAGAAGTACAGGAGCAGGGAGATGAATGCCAATGCAGCATTCCCTGCCGCATGTCCGCTAATCTTCCACCAAAAGGTGACGATAAAGAAGATGAACGTGATAAGGCTGCCACCCCAGAAACAGGCAACGACCCACATCTGCAACCCTTGCCAACCCAAAATGATGGCTTGCAGGACGCAGAAGACGAACTGAAGGAAAAGCGGAATGACGCGATCCTTACGGTCGCGGAGTGCCACTCCGTTCTTCACGATGCCGATGGACGACAACGCCACAATGGACAACGCCGGCAAGAGGAAACTGAACAGGAGCACCTCTCCTACCAACTGGAACTTCAGGGAGGTGGGCAGGACGCTCAATGGCGTGAAGAGCACAAAGACCACAGCTGCCCAAGGCATACTCAGCAATGGGTGGAAGAGGTTGGAAAGCAGTTGTACCAATTTGTTGTTCATATTTCTCGGCGAAGTCTTGCTGTTGGATAATTCAGGAGTTCTCGGTATTTGGCGACCGTACGGCGCGCAATCATCGTCGCTCAATGGGTTTCGTTTGTCCTCGTGCTCAATCAGCTCCTTCAAGGCCTCCTGTACCGCCACGTTGCTGATGTCGCCATTGGAAGTACGGATGGCTGTACTGAACAAATCCTTCATAGCGATCACGCCGAAGTCGGTTTCGATGTATTTGTTGTTGCTCACGCGCGAAATGGTCGATACATCGTAACCCGTCTTGTCCGCCACCTCCTGCAGGACCATGGGTCGCAGGTCGTTCGGATTGCCTCCAAAAAGGAAATAGTCACGTTGCATCACGGCAATAACCTGAATGACGCGCACCATCGTCTCTCGACGTTGACGTAGGGCATCGATAAAGAGGTTGCCCGACGAGATACTCTCCCGAATCATGGACAAACCCTGTTTGCTGTCCTCGTTCTTGCTGCCCGATTGAGCAATGCGCTCCAGCATGATCTGATAATCGGCACTGATGCGCACAGAGGGAATATGTTTGTCGTTGACGGAAACGGTCAGTTCTCCATCTTCGTTGTGAATGCTGAAGTCGGGCGTTACATGGGTGGTGCGAACCTCGGCAATGTCCGAACTGCTCCTGCCACCTGGTTTGGGGTCTAAGTGCGAGATGACCTTCATGGCATCGGCCAACTGGGCGTTGGACACCTTGAACCGCTGGGTCAACCGCTCCAGACGTCGGGCAGAAAGATCCTCGAAAGCGTCTTGGACGATGTTGTAGGCCAACAGGGCGGCAGGTTGTGCTTTCTTCTCCTGCAACTGGAGCAAGAGACATTCCTGGAGGTTGCGGGCGCCGATACCCGTTGGCTCCAACGACTGGATAACATCGGTCAATACCTCGGTGAGCTTCTCCTCGGTTGTCTCGTGCATCTGCGTGAACGCCAGGTCATCAACCAACTCAGAGATACTGCGGGTCAAGTACCCGTTGTCATCCAAACTATTGACCAGGAATCTCGCCAAGAAAAGGTCTTCTTCGTCCAAATCCATCACGTTCAACTGCTCCAGAAGTTCCTCTCGGAAGGAGGCATCCTCCTTGTAGTTCAACAACGGAGAATAAGCAGAATCGCCCTCGGCTGACGAAGAACCATAATCTTCTTCATCGTCATCGGAATAAAGGAGCGATGAATCACGGTCATCCTCATCGGATGTCATTTCTGCATTGTCATCCGATTCCTTCTCGTCATCGGCTAAGCCTTCGCCAAAATCGGAATCTTCGTCGCCAGATGCAGGTTCGTCGGCACCCTTCTGGTTTTCATCAACAACTTCAAGCGCCAGGTTCTTCTCTGTCTCGGCAGTAATGAGCTGCTCCAACTCTTCGCCTGTAGCTTGCACCAACTTCGCCACAAGAATCTGTTGTGGCGCCAAGTGGGTGGTTTGTCTTATTGTTGCTGATTGCTTCATACTTGTATTGGATATGTTTTGTAAAGTGGGAAGGGTTCGATGCTTATTCGAACCACCTCATCGTGTCGATGTCTGACCCTGTGCATTGAGCACTCCTATACCAATCAATCGGTCGTAACGTGCGGCGAATGGATGGTAATAGACATATATATGGTATTCGTTGGGCGTTTCGTAATGATTACCCTCTATAGCGGCCGTGGAAAGCTGGGCTCCTTCGGGTATGACATACATGTAGTTGTAGGCACCTTGCTTCAACAACACCTCCTTGCGATAGACTCCTTCCACGTCGTCATACTCCATGCGCGAGAGTGAATCCAGCACCTGATGCGTGAACTCTCCGAGCAGATACACGCCCCGGTCATTCCATCGACGGGAGGCCTTCAAAGTGAACACGGCTTTGAAATACTCCGATTCGACCTCCTTGTCATCGACGCGCAAGGCATGCAGATAGAATCGTCCATGCTGATCCTGGTCGTAGATATAATGATTCAAGGAGCGCTCTTGGTCAGTGTTCAGGAAGGCATGGTAGAGTGAAGACTGATAACGGATTCTATCAACACCGATGCCAGGATACTTCTCGTCGGTGAACTCAAAACGGCGCCAGTTGTTCCCGCCCTCGAAGATAAGTCGGCGGTCATGCTCGTAAACCACCCGGTTGGCTTCGATGCGCAAGGGCTTGGTAACCAGTTGTTCATTGTCCCGACGTCCATTCTGCTGGATGCGCACCGTCATCTCGGTGGCAGGATTGAGGTTGGGCAACTGCGATGTCCCCCAACCTACCTCCAACGACAATTGCTGGTGCTGGGCATTGAAGTCGATATCCGTATTGCCGGAAACCTCTCCTCCGACGAACGCCATCTTCTCGCTCACGCAAAACGTAGCCACGGCAAGGATGCTGTCCGGTTCGCCTTGCGGGTGAAAAAGGAGCGCATAGTTCCCCGAAACGGTAGGTCGAACCTCCTGATTAGGGATGGTTACCTTGTAATGATAATACTGTAGAAAGGTGTTGAACGAAGGTTTGACCTCCTCGATGTGTTGCGGAAGGTAGGAATAATCCAGATATTCGCTCTCGTCCAAGTCATCCTTCTGCCAATATCGGTCACAATGCACTACCGTATAGTCAATCCAGAGTTGTTGGTCGGAGATATAGTCGAAGCTGACGGTAATCACGGAATTGTCATCAATGCCGATGACGGGCATCTTGCGGAAATCGCCATCCGCCAATACCTGCAAAGAACGTATATCCGATGTGCGGGAAGCCGTATAGAACTCTTGTGCTTTCAAGGACCAGCAAACAGTCATTGAAAGCACAAGTATAATGATTCTATTTAAGTCTGGCTTCCTCATGAACTATGACCAAACTAAGGGGAAACAAAGGGTTACATGACGCCCTTCTCGCGAAGACGCATCTGCCAACGCCACGCATTGGCCAGGGTCTCCTTGAGAGGTACCTGAGCCTTCCAACCCAATACCTCGTTGGCATGAGATGGGTTACCCCAAATCTTCTCGATGTCACCCTCGCGACGGCCCTTGATGCTGTATGGCACCTTAACACCCGTTGCCTCCATGAAGGTGTTGACCAACTCAAGTACGGAAACACCTTTACCTGTACCGAGGTTGTAGTATTCAATCTGATCCTTCGACTTGCCATCGACCATGCGGCTCAAAGCACATACGTGCGCCTTGGCCAAGTCGGTTACGTCTATATAGTCACGAATGCAGCTACCGTCTGGCGTGTTGTAGTCGTTGCCGAAGACGCTCAACTCCTTGCGGATGCCCATAGCGGCCTGACAAACGTATGGCAGGAGGTTCTGCGGTACGCCACGTGGCAACTCGCCAATCTCAGCCGTTGGGTGTGCTCCGATTGGGTTGAAGTAGCGTAGGATGATGGCATTGAAGTCGATACCTGTATGGACGTAGTCCTTGATGATCTCCTCGGCAATCTGCTTGGTGTTGCCATAAGGCGAAGTAGCAGGCTTGATAGGAGCCGATTCGTCAACAGGACTCTTGTCTGGTTCGCCATAGACGGTGCAGCTGGAAGAGAAGACAAATCCCTTGAGGTGGAAGTCCTGTGCAGCTTCAAGCATGTTCATGAGCGAAGCCAGGTTGTTACGATAATAGAGCAAAGGCTTCTGGACACTCTCACCTACGGCCTTGCTGGCTGCAAAGTGAACCACACCGGCGATAGGACCCTCCTTCTGGAATGCCTGATAAACGGCTCCCTTGTCGGTACAATCTATCTGATAAAAGGCAGGACGGATGCCTGTAATCTTCTCAATGCCATCCAGGACGGTGATTTCAGAGTTAGAGAGGTTGTCAAAGATAACAACATCGAAACCTGCCTCCTGCAACTCGACACAGGTATGGCTACCAATAAAGCCACAACCACCGGTCAAAACGATTTTATTCTTCATTGTATTGTTATGTGTTTATATTCAGTTTATGTTTCCATTTTACGATATTCTCACTTCAGTCATCCTTCGGTGAGCCTTCGGAATGCCTTCGGGAATGCTCGGAGGTCAACGCAGCTGCTTGAGGATGTTCTGAATCTTCTCGAAGGTAGTGATGCGCGTAGGTACCAATGGCAAGCGCAAGACGTTCTCGCAGTAGCCCATGGCACTGAGCATGGCCTTAACACCGGCAGGATTGCCATCCACGAAGAGGAGGCTGTAAAGTTCCTTGAACTGGTGATGGATGTCGCGGGCATTCTCGTAATCGCCATCCAATGCCAACCGTACCATGCGGCTGAACTCCTTAGGAAGAGCATTGCCGATGACCGAGATAACGCCAGTAGCTCCTAATGTAATCAAAGGGAAGGTGATACCATCGTCGCCCGAAAGGACGCTGAAGCGCTTGGGCTTGTTCTTGATGATGTCATCGATTTGGTCGAAGTTGCCCGATGCCTCCTTGATGGCGATGATGTTTTCACAATCGTTGGCCAACCGGAGAGTCGTCTCGGCGGTCATATTCACGCCTACTCGACCAGGGACGTTGTAAAGTATCACAGGGATGGGCGAAGCCTGGGCAATCGCCTTGAAATGCTGATAAAGACCCTCTTGCGAAGGTTTGTTGTAATATGGGACAACACTCAGTACGGCATCTACGCCGCGCCAATCGCCCTCCTTCAGTTCCTTGACCACTGCTGCGGTATTGTTGCCGCCACATCCCAAGACGATAGGAATCCTGCCTCTGACAACCTCGGTTACTACTCGTCGAACCTCAGCTCTCTCTTCCAAAGACAACGTGGGAGTTTCGGCAGTCGTACAAAGAACGGCTAAGAAATCAGCACCGGAACTAACTTGAAATTCGACAAGATGCTTGAGTGCATCATAATCGACGGACATATCTGCTTTGAATGGAGTTATCAGGGCTATGCCCATTCCTTGAATCTTAGTCATACAATATTTTTAGCAGTGGAATTATAACAAAAATTTGCGGTAGTTATCTACAACGACCGCAAATATACTAATTATATTTTAATTGTTCATCAAAAGCACGAAAAAAATATCAAATTTTCAGCGCACCTACGATTTCAGATACATTTTTGCAACCGTGACGCTCCAAATAGCTATCAATTCCATCAATTATGCTCATCGTAACGGCTGGATCGATGAAATTGGCTGTACCCACTTCGATGGCTCGAGCACCGCACAACATCATCTCAATAGCATCGGTCGCATTCATGATACCACCCAAGCCAATGATAGGAATCTGAACTGCATTGTAAACCTGCCAGACGCATCGCAAGGCAATTGGTTTGACGGCGGCACCGCTCATGCCACCCGTCACGGTACTCAGTATAGGACGTTGCTTTTCAGCATCCACGGCCATGGCAAGCACTGTGTTGATGAGGCTCACGCTATCGGCACCGGCAGCCTCTACGGCCTTGGCTATTTCGGCAATGCTGGTCACATTGGGAGTCAGCTTAACAATGATAGGCTTATTGTACACAGCGCGCACTTTGTTCACTACCTCTTCGGCCATCTTTGGCTGGGTGCCAAAGCCCATGCCACCTGCCTTGACATTCGGGCAACTGATGTTCAGTTCGATGCAAGGAATCTTGTCCAACTGATTGAGCATTTCTGCTCCTGTCACATAGTCCTCTACGCAAGAACCCGAGAGGTTGACGATGACGTTAGTTTTGTAGTCCTTCAACTGGGGGTAGATATGGTCAATGAAGTATTGCACGCCTTTGTTCTGAAGGCCTACGGCATTGATCATTCCGCTGGGTGTTTCTGCCAAGCGAGGATAGGCATTGCCTTGACGAGGATGCAGGGTGGTGCCCTTAACGATGAAACCGCCCAAACGGTTCAGGTCGATGAAGTCGGCAAACTCCACGCCATACCCGAACGTGCCACTTGCCGTCAGCACGGGATTCTTAAATTCTATGCCTGCTATATTTGTTACAAGATTGCTCATATTATATATAAATAGGTAAAAAGTAAAATGACGAAATGCGACTCTCAGAGACGTCCTTGAACGTCGAAAACATCACCATTTCAAGTCTTTCACATCAAATACAGGACCTTCGCTACAAACGCATTTGTGACCCTCTTTAGTGTCTTCTACACAACAAAGGCACACGCCCAATCCGCAAGCCATCTTGTTCTCCAGACTTACCTCACAGAAGCGTTCCTTGCTCTGCATTTCCGTCCAATCTTTGACCAACGAAGCAACCGACTTCATCATCGGCATCGGACCGCAGATCTTGAGGCCATCGAACTTTCCGCTTTGTAAAACAGAATGGTTGGTGACGAAACCTTTTTGGCAATCCAAGCCTTCTATCCGACTTCCGTCTTCGGTCGTCACATAAACAGTACCGATTTGCTGATACAAGTTCAGCTCCACTAAATCGGTCGCTGTTCTTGCTCCCAAGAGGAAGAAAACCTCGGCTCCCACCTCTTTCAAGGCAGCGCCAGTTTCGAGCAAAGGCGCGATACCTACACCGCCTCCAATCAGCAGAATCTTGCCCTTGGAAAGCGTAAAACCATTGCCCAAAGGATAAACCAAATTGAGCTTATCTGAAGTCGAAAGTTCGGAAAGTTTTCTTGTGCCGTTACCAGCAATTTGTACAAGAAGCCATAACTGATTCTTCTCCTTGTCAACGCGATGAACAGAGATGGGTCTCCGCAGGAAAACCTTGGGTTCGTCATCCACTCTCACCTCTACGAATTGCCCTGCATGGATCTCCTGAATCTGGGTACCATCAGCAGGTTCCAACTTCAGCAGAAACAACCTTTCGGTAAGACGACTGTTTTCAACAACCTTGAAGTCTGAAATATATTTCTTCATATACTAAGGATTTTTCTAATCTTTAAACGTTGAGATACAAAAATTATTGTTTGCACCCCGAATATTCCTCCCAAAGGAGGGGAGAAATTTGCGTTCTACGGGACTTTTCTTCGTCAAAGATAAAATACCTCATCGAGGTCAAAAAAGTCGAATACAAGCACTTTAACATTTCTAAAAGCAGGACCTGTATAACCGCGTTTTGGATATACATTTCCAATAAAAATATAAAAACAGCAATATGCATAAGTCAATAAGCACAAGATACAAAATAAGCATTAAAATAAAATACAGAAAGATAATATTAAAATACTTATTTATAATAAGTTAAATATATAGCGAAACAAAGCAAATCGACCAGTAAAAGGCAATATGCATATTTTAATAACACAAACATTACCGTTTTGTTTACATTAAACTATGTAACTTATTGATTTTTAGTAATATTCAAAAGGTGTTCAGTTTTGCATATTGGGTTTATTTATGTTATGCATAAAATATACAAATAGCGCATATTCAATATTCATATCTCCTATTCATTTCGTATATTTGCAGAATTTAGAATTGTTAAATACCCACGCGAATCGAGCATTTCGGGAAGAGTCAAAATCGGTCCTTTTCTCTTTTTAAAATGATTATTTGGAGGTTATATTTTTTCTTTGTATCTTTGCACCCAGATAAATTGGATTATACTAAAAATGACTTATACCGACTTTTCAAATATATTCCTTCGGGAACTGACCCTCTCCTATCGTTTGGGCAAAATTCCTTTCCATGGGTTGATTGACTTCGAGCTCTGGAAGAAGGTTTCTCCGGCAGATGATCTCCGTCCGAACACCTTTTCCTGGAGCAAGATTTCCTTCAATGCCTTCAAGCTGAAAGACGGCCAAGACTCCTTACTCATTATTTATAATATACCTTTAATGTATAAGCCTAAGGAGGCCGAGTTTGTTGGCATCCGATTCAACAATAACAGGAAGAAGGTTTTATACTACACCCTACGGAGGCCGAAGTACAACGACGAAGCTTGGGATATCTACTCCTACGACTTTGAGGCCAAGACCGACATCTTCTTGGAAAAGATTCAGGGCACCGACAGTTTGCGCGAATTCAAGAATGCCATCGAAAGAATTGATTTCCGAGACAAGCCAACGACCTTTGAGAAATTACGCTCCAAAATCCTGAATATCTAATTCAAGGTTCGCGCGTTGTCATTTGGGGAGATAAAGAAGTTAAGGGAGATAAAGGAGATAAAGACATTTGATATATTTATATCAATACTCTTCTCGTCCCAAATAAACGTATTGTCTTTAACTTCTTGCACTTCTTTATCTTCTTTAACTTCCCACAAGTGAGCAAGTTGCAATACTTGCGAAACTTGAGTTATTAATTATGACCAACTACTTAACATAGTAGATGTTTTTGGAAAATAGGTGGCAAATTAGTTACATTCTGCAAAAATATACTAATAATATTTGGAATAATCGAGAGAAAGAACTACCTTTGCAATCGGTGTTCGAGCTCAATGGCAAGGACAAGATCGCAGGACTTCTTGCTCCCATCTTTCTTGCAACCCATTGAGTATAAAGACATTTATACATTAAACCGTTCATCTGAGATACATATCTATCCTTATATGTTGTTTGATTTACAATCACCATTCAAGGCTATGGGCGACCAACCGGAAGCCATTCAGCAACTTACCCGAGGCATCGAGCAAGGCATTCCTGCTCAGACGCTGCTCGGCGTAACGGGCTCGGGCAAGACGTTCACCATGGCCAATGTGATTGCCAACATAGGTCGCCCTACGCTCATTTTGAGCCACAACAAGACCCTCGCGGCTCAGTTGTACGCCGAGATGAAGGCCTTCTTCCCGAACAATGCGGTAGAGTATTTTGTGTCATATTACGACTATTATCAACCCGAGGCATACATCCCCAGCACCGACACCTATATCGAGAAGGATTTGGCCATCAACATGGAGTTGGACCAACTTCGTCTCTCGGCCACCAATGCCCTCTTGTCGGGACGCCGGGATGTGGTTGTAGTGAGCAGTGTCTCTTGCCTCTATGGCATCGGCAATCCCGAAGATTTTCACGCCAACATGATACATCTGGAGGTGGGTCAATCCATGCAACGCGACGACCTGCTCCGTGCCCTTCTGAATGCCCAATATACCCGCAACGACATTGCCTTGCAACGAGGCAATTTCCAGGTGAAGGGCGAGACGGTAGATGTCTCGTTGGCTTCGACCGACTTGATTGTTCGCGTCCAGTTCTGCTTCGATGAAATCGAGGAGATCTTGACCCTGGATGTAGCCACGGGACATATACTCCAGTCGCATCGGGAATACACCCTTTCTCCTGCCCAGATCTTCACTACGACCAAGGAGCGGATCAACAGCGCCATCGACGAAATCACGCTCGATTTAGGGGAACGTGTCCGTTACTTCGAGGAGATTGGAGAACCCGAAAAAGCGGCCCGAATCAAGGAGCGCGTCACCTACGATATCGAGATGATCAAGGAGGTGGGTTATTGTAGTGGAATCGAGAATTACAGCCGCTATTTTGACCAACGCAAACCAGGCACTCGCCCCTTCTGTCTCCTGGATTATTTTCCGAAGGATTACCTCCTTTTTGTGGACGAAAGTCACGAGACCATTCCGCAGATTCACGCCATGTCGGGAGGCGACCTCAAGCGCAAGACGACCCTGGTGGAGTATGGGTTCCGACTCCCTGCTGCCATCGACAACCGTCCTCTCCGATTCGAGGAATTTGAGAGCCTCACTCCCAACACCATCTACATCAGCGCCACCCCTGCCGACTACGAGTTGGAGCGCAGCGAAGGTGTCGTGGCCGAGCAATTGATTCGCCCGACGGGTTTGCTTGACCCCACCATCGAGGTGCGTCCCTCGCTCAACCAGATTGACGACCTCATGGAGGAAATCCAGAAGAACATCGAGGTCAACGAACGCACCTTGGTGACGACGCTCACCAAGAAGATGGCGGAAGAGTTGGACGACTATTTCCACAATCACGGCATCCATTCTGCCTATATCCATAGCGACGTCGATACGTTGGACCGTGTGAAACTGATGGACCAGTTGCGTGCCGGTGCCTTCGATGTCCTGGTGGGCGTGAACCTCTTGCGCGAGGGTTTGGATCTGCCCGAAGTCTCGCTCGTAGCCATCCTGGATGCCGACAAGGAGGGTTTCCTGCGTAACGAACGTTCGCTCACCCAGACCATTGGCCGAGCTGCCCGCAACGTGCATGGCCGTGCCATCATGTATGCCGACCGCATCACGGGGTCTATGCAACGCACCATCGACGAGACCGAACGCCGTCGCCTCAAGCAGATGCGCTATAACGAGGAGCACGGCATCACGCCTCGGCAGATCAAGAAGAAACTCAACACTTTGCTGGACAACGAGGAACTGAAACTTGCCCGCCCTGTGCAGCAAGCCGAACCGAAGCAGGAGCC
>CACYQQ010000087.1 GCA_902776605.1 uncultured Bacteroidales bacterium
GAGATACCGCCCGCCTTGTTGCCTGGGCTTGGATTCTCACCACAAGGTTCACCGTGCGAGAGGAAGTAGTTCTTGAAGTTGTTGATGAGCGAGATGGTCTCGTCGAGCAACTCCTTGTTGCCGCAACGCTCCATGAGGATGGTCTCGGCACCGAACATTTCAGGAACTTCGGTGAGGATGGTGGTGCCACCCTGGGTCTCACAGAGGAAGTCGGAGAAGGCACCGACCAATGGGTTGCCCGTGATGCCTGAGTAACCGTCGGAGCCGCCGCACTTCAAACCGACGCGGAGGGCTGAGGCAGGACAGGTCTCACGCTGGAAGGTCTGTGCGTGCTTGACAATCTCGGTGAGGAGCTTGACGCCGTATTCCACTTCGTCGCCCTCAATCTCCTGGCAAACCATGAACTTAACGCGGTCAGGATCATAGCCTTTGCAGAACTCCTCGAAGACCTTGGGCTGGTTGTTCTCGCAACCGAGGCCGACGACGAGGATGCCACCTGCATTGGGGTGAAGAACCATGTCGCGGAGCACTTTCTTGGTGTTTTCGTGGTCCTCGCTGAGCTGGGAGCAACCATAGTTGTGGGGGAAGTCGAAGATGCCATCGACCGTACCTAAGTTGCCGGCAAAGGCAGCACGGGTCTTCTCAACAATCTGCTTGATGATGCCGTTGACGCAACCGACGGTTGGGATGACCCACACCTCGTTGCGGATACCGACTTGACCGTCAGCACGTTTGAAACCCTGGAAGGTATATTGCTTGCCGCTTGGCTGCTGCTGCTTCAGACCCTTGAGCTGGATGCCGCTGTAGTCGAGCGTGCCCTCCAAGTTGGTCTTGATGTCCTCGTGGTTGAGGAAACTGCCGCGCTGGATGGCGTGACGGGCATGGCCAATAGGGAAACCGTACTTGATGATATTTTCGCCCTCGGCAAAGTCCTTGAGGGCACATTTATGTCCTGCGGGAACGTCGGTGATGAGAGTCACCTCGTCGCCCTCGACGTTGAGCGTCGTGCCCTTGGTCAGAGGAACCAAGGCAACGAAGACATTGTCGGCAGGATTGATCTTGATAAACTGCTTCATAAAATCTTTAAGGGTTATTAAGGGAAGATTATTAAGGGAAGTGACAAGGAATTGAAAATGAAGTGACAAGGAAGTGACAGGGACGATACAAATTGAGGGTAGTATCGGTGAGACCTGACAACCTTATAACCTCATCACCTTAAAACCTCACAACCTCACTTTATTTACTAAAAAAACGCCTGAAGAGGAAGTCCCGTCTCCAGGCGTTTCGTATATTATGTTGTCAAACGGCGATTAGAGTATGCCCTTGACGGTCTCCAACATACCCTTGGCCTGAATCTGGTTGAGGAAGTCGGTAACCATGTCGGTGAGACCAGGAATCTCGTTGAGGTTCTGCTTGGTCTCTTTCCAGATGACATCGGTAGCACCGAGGACGCCTTCTGCCACCTTGCGGGTGTCGTTGGTAGCCCACAACTGGGTGAGACGATCCATAATCTCCTGAGCATCATTAGGCTGGATAGGAGCACCATCGGCACGAGTGCCACCCTTGTAGTAGGTGATGATGGCAGCCAAACCGAGAACCAAGCCCTTAGGCAACTCGCCCTTGCGCTCCAAGTAGATCTTCAAACCTGGCAGGTCGCGGGTCTCGAACTTCGGGAAACTGTTGAGCATGATGCTGGTAACCTGGTGATCGACGTATGGGTTGTCGAAACGCTCCAAGACGTCGGCACCGAACTTCTTGAGTTCCTCCATTGGAAGGTCGAGGGTCTGCATGAGTTCGTCGAACTGTACCTTCTTGATATACTTGCCGATAACTGGGTGATGGCAAGCGTCGCGGACGATGTTGACGCCGCTGAGGTAAGCGACAGGAGAGAGGACGGTGTGAGGACCATTCAAGAGAGTGACCTTACGTGCGTGGTATGGCTTCTCGCTCTCTGCGATGAGCACATGGAGACCAGCCTTGTCGGCAGGGAACTCCTTACGCAACTGGGCGATAGACATGTTGGATGGCTTCTCGATGACCCAGAGGTGGAAGATCTCGGCCTGTACCATCAGGTTGTCGCGATAACCGGCACGCTTCTGGAGCTTGTCGATGTCCTTGCGTGGGAAGCCAGGAACGATACGGTCAACCAGAGTAGCACATACATAGTTGTACTTGAGGAACCAGTTCTTGAACTTCTCGTAGTCCTTGCCGAAGTCATCCTTCCAGAGCTCGATGTACTGCTCGATGCACTCCTTGATAGAGCAACTGGGTCAACTTGCCTGGATAAGAAGAAGCAGGAGCGTCGGTGAACTTGCAGTTAGGATCGAAAGTAATTCCAGCCTCGGTGGTGTTAGAGATCACGAAACGGATGTCTGGTTGCTCAGCCAAGGCCATGAAAGCTGCGTTCTGTGAGTAAGGATTGAGAGCTCGGCTGATGACGTCGATGCGGTCCAACTGGTCCACGGGCTTGCCTTCCTGGCGACCCTGGAGGTTGACATGATAGAGACAATCCTGGCCATTGAGCCATTCTACCATACCTTTTTCAATAGGCTGGACGACGACTACGCTGGCATTGAAATTGGTCTTCTTGTTCATGTTCCAGATGATCCAATCTACGAATGCACGCAAGAAATTACCCTCGCCGAACTGAATGATACGCTCGGGGGCTACGCTTTTAGGAGCGGTCTGTTTGTTTAGAGCTTTCATGAAATAATGAATTTATAAGTTATAAGTTGAGAATCAATGATAACTAATAGTTCTAATAGTATAAAATTTCTTGATTTCGGTTGATTTTCGACCGCAAAGATACTAATTATATTTGCTTTTCAAAAAAAAAACATGAATTTTTTGCGAGGAACCGAAAAAAAACGTATCTTCGCAGCACGATTTTATAAATATTTGCTCAATTTCGACGAATAGTCGATGGCGAGAAGTAACTTTATATCTTATAAACCAAAAAATAACAACTATAAACTCGAAAAGATGAAAGATTTTATGGATGAAAACTTCCTGTTGCAGACCGAGACTGCCCAGAAGTTGTATCACGAGCATGCAAAGAAAATGCCTATTATTGACTATCACTGCCATCTTATCCCCCGAATGGTAGCTGAAAATAAGCGTTTTGACTCTATTGCACAGATTTGGTTGATGGGAGACCACTACAAATGGCGTGCTATGCGTTCTAATGGCATAGACGAGCGCTATTGTACAGGTGCGGATACCAGCGATTGGGAGAAATTTGAGAAGTGGGCTGAAACGGTTCCATATACATTTCGCAATCCATTGTATCACTGGACGCACCTCGAATTGAAGACCGCTTTCGGTATCGACAAGCGCCTCAACCCTCAGACTGCACGTGAAATTTACGACAAGTGCAATGACCTCATTGCCAATGACCCGAAATTCTGCCCTCGTGGCTTGATGGAGTTCTATAATGTAGAAACGGTTTGTACGACCGACGATCCTGCCGACTCTTTGGAATATCACAAGGTGGTTGCCGACGATCCAACGGCCAAGACGCAGATGTTGCCAACCTGGCGTCCTGATGCCGGTATGAACATCGAGGCTGCTACTTGGAAGGCATACATTGAGAAACTCTCGGCTGTCAGCGGTGTGGAAATCAAGAAGTTCGCCGACTTGGTGAACGCGCTCCAGAAGCGTCACGACTTCTTCGCCTCTATGGGTTGTCGTCTCTCTGACCACGGTATCGAGGAGTTCTATGACGAGCCATATACCGTTGCCGAGATTGATGCCATCATGGATAAGGCATTGAGCGGCAAGACCCTCACCGTCGAAGAGCAGCGTAAATATAAGCATGCCTACATGCACGAGCAGGGCATCATGGATTTCAACGCTGGTTGGACACAGCAGTACCACTATGGCGCTATCCGCAACAACAACAGCAAGATGTTCGCTAAGTTGGGTGCCGACACAGGTTTCGACTCTATCGGCGAGTTCACTACTGCCAAGGCTATGAGCCACTTCCTGGACGAGCTTAACTCGGAGGGTAAGTTGGCCAAGACCATCCTCTACAACCTCAATCCATGCGCCAACGAGGTGATTGCCACGATGTTGGGCAACTTCCAGGACGGCAGCGTGGCTGGCAAGATTCAGTTCGGTTCCGGTTGGTGGTTCCTCGACCAGAAGGATGGTATGGAGAAGCAGATGAACGCCCTCTCTCTGTTGGGTCTGTTGTCGCGCTTCGTCGGTATGTTGACCGACAGCCGTTCATTCCTCTCATATCCACGTCATGAGTACTTCCGCCGCACCTTGTGTAACTTGGTTGGCCAGGATATCGAGGATGGCTTGATTCCTTACACCGGTTATGAGGCCGAGCGCGTCAACCAGATGATTGAGGATATCAGCTACAACAACGCGAAGAACTTCTTCAAGTTCAAGTAAATATAAGTGGCAAGAGGCACCCCGAAAGAGGGCGTGCCTCGCTGCCCTTTTAAAATAATGTGTGTCAATAGAATGAATATACTTTCTCTCATTCTATTAATTATGGTTATTATTTAAGACTTACAAATATAATTATTATGGGAAAAATTATTACCCTGGGCGAGATTATGCTTCGCCTTTCACCTAACGGCAATGACCGTTTTGTTCAGACCGACATTTTCCGCATTATCCCTGGTGGTGGTGAGGCCAATGTCGCTATCAGTTGCGCTAATTATGGTCATGACGCTTATTTTGTTTCCAAGCTCCCTAAGCATGAGATTGGACAGATTGCAGTAAATGCTTTGCGTCGTTATGGTGTTAAGACAGACTTCATTGCCCGTGGTGGTGACCGCGTTGGCTTGTACTACTGCGAAACCGGTGCTTCGATGCGTCCATCGAAGGTTATCTACGACCGTGCTCACTCTTCTATTGCTGAGGCCGATCCAAAGGATTTCGACTTTGATGCTATCATGGAGGGTGCTGATTGGTTCCACTGGTCAGGCATCACCCCAGCTATCTCTGATAAGGCTGCTGAACTCACCAAGTTGGCTTGCGAAGCTGCTAAGCGTCACGGTGTTACCGTTTCCGTTGACCTTAACTTCCGCAAGAAGCTCTGGACTTCTGAGAAGGCTATCTCTATCATGCGTCCATTGATGAAGTATGTCGATGTCTGCATCGGCAATGAGGAGGATGCTGAACTCTGCTTGGGCTTCAAACCTGATGCTAACGTTGAGGGTGGTGAGACCAATGCTGCTGGTTACGAGGGTATCTTCAAGGCCATGGCTAAGGAGTTCGGATTCAAGTATGTTGTCTCTACTCTCCGCGAGTCATTCAGCGCTACCCACAATGGCTGGAAGGCCCTTATCTACAATGGCAAGGAGTTCTATCAGTCTAAGCGTTACGAGATTAACCCAATCATCGACCGCGTCGGTGGTGGTGACTCTTTCTCTGGCGGCTTGATTCACGGTATGCTCAAATACAAGGACGACCAGGCTTCTGCTCTGGAGTTCGCTGTTGCCGCTTCTGCTCTCAAACACACCATCAACGGCGACTTCAACCTTGTCTCTGAGGACGAAGTCATGAGTTTGGCTGGCGGTAATGCCAACGGACGAGTACAACGCTAAGACGTTAGAGAGAGTAGAGAGTAAAGGGTAAAGAGTAATGTAGTTTGACCCAACGGGCTTTATCCTATGGATACAGAGTTCTTTGCATATAGGAAATTGATTGCCTATCAAAAAGGACGGGAATTGGTCAAGTTCATTTACCACCTAACCAAGCAATTTCCACCAGAAGAACGTTTCGCTTTGTCCAACCAAATACAAAGGGCAGCTGTCTCTGTTACTTCCAATATTGCAGAGGCAATGGGTCGATATTCGGATAAGGATAAATTGCACTTTATCGAATTCTCTTATGGCTCTCTCTTAGAGGTAATGTCTCAAATGGAGGTCGCTTTTGACCTCGAATATATTAGTATTAACGATTTTACAGAAGTAGAACAAAGGATAACGGATATTTGTAGAATGTTGTCTGGATTGCGAAAGACCTATGGTGGTCGATTGCAGACTCCGGTTAGTGGAAACGATTAGTTTCGTCATTCTACTTTACTCTTTACCCTTTACTCTCTACTCTTTCACTCGTATGAGCAAATTTGATAAATTTGAGGTGATGGCCAAGATTAAGGCCGCTCCTATGGTACCTGTCTTTTACAACAAGGACGTAGAGGTATGTAAGAACGTGATTAAGGCATGTTACGAAGGTGGCGTTCGCGCTTTCGAGTTCACGAACCGTGGCGACTTCGCACACGAGGTGTTTGGCGAACTCTCTAAGTGGGCCGCTAAGGAGTGCCCTGAGTTGGCACTTGGTATTGGCTCGGTTGTTGATGCTCCTACCGCTGCCCTCTATCTCCAGTTGGGTGCTAACTTCGTGGTTGGTCCATTGTTCAACCCAGATGTTGCTGTTGTCTGCAACCGTCGTTGTGTCACCTACTGCCCAGGTTGTGTCACTCCTTCCGAGATTGGCAAGGCACAGGAGGTAGGTTGCGACTTCACCAAGGTCTTCCCAGGCGATGTGGTTGGTCCAAACCTCGTCAAGGGCTTGATGGCACCAATGCCATGGTCTAAGATTATGGTTACTGGTGGTGTTGCTCCCGAGGCAGAGAACCTCGAGAAGTGGTTCAAGGCTGGTGTCTATTGCGTAGGCATGGGCTCTAAGCTCTTCCCTAAGGAGACCATCGCTGCCGGCGACTGGAAAGCCATTTCTGCTAAGTGCAAGGAGTGCTTCGACGCTATTGCCTCTTTCAAGAAGTAATTATTGTTTACATCATTCCATGGATTTAATGCCGTGGAATGATGTTTAATTTAACTTTATACTTAATTATCCATGAACAAAATGACAAATTGGCGTTGGTGGATGTGCGGGTTGCTCTTTGTGGCAACGACTGTCAACTACCTCGACCGTCAAGTACTTTCATTGACAGCTAAAGAGTTCATCTATCCAGATTTCCACTGGAACGATGATGACTATGGTACAATCACAGCTTACTTCTCTATCTTCTATGCAGTCTGCATGTTGTTTGCAGGTAAGTTCGTCGATTGGATGGTAACCAAGAAAGGTTACCTTTGGGCTATTGGCGTTTGGAGTTTTGGCGCCTGCCTTCACGCCTTGTGTGGTGTTGGTACCGCCGTTGTGACTGGCGCCGGTTCCATCGAGGCTATGCGCAATTTGGATGCAGCTTCGGCTATTGCCATCGGTGTTCCTTCTGTAGGTGTAGCTATGTTCCTGGTCTGCCGTGCCATCTTGGGTCTCGGCGAGGCTGGCAACTTCCCTGCTGCCATCAAGGTTACGGCAGAGTACTTCCCTAAGAAAGACCGTTCTTATGCTACCTCTATCTTCAATGCTGGTGCCTCTGTCGGTGCGTTGGCTGCTCCATTGATGATTCCACCGTTGGCCAAGGCTTTCGGTTGGGAGTTGGCTTTCATCATCATCGGTGCCCTCGGCTTCATCTGGATGGGCTTCTATGTGAAGTGGTATGACGCTCCTGAGAAGAGTCCTCGCGTCAACAAGGAGGAGCTTGAATACATTCACCAGGACGATGCTGCTGAGGCTGTTGAAGTGAGTGCTGCTCCAACCGAGGAGAAGTCGGTTTCTATTGGCAAGGCTTTCTCTTACAAGCAGACTTGGGCCTTCATCACCGGTAAGTTCTTTACCGACGGTGTATGGTGGTTCTTCCTCTTCTGGGCACCAGGTTACTTCCAGGATGTATATGGTTATAAGGCTTCGACGGGTACGGGTATGATGCTCATCATGACCCTCTACGCCATCGTAACCTTCCTTTCTATCTACATCTGTAAGTTACCTACTTACTTCGTCGAGAAGAAGGGTATGGAACCTTATTCTGGCCGTATGTTGGCTATGTTGTTTATCGCCTTCATGCCATTGGTTTGCGTGTTCGCACAGCCACTCGGTGAATACTCTGCATGGTGGCCAGCCATCGTGATTGGTTTGGTTGGTGCAGGTCACCAGGCATGGTCTGCTAACTTGTTCTCTACCATCGGTGATATGTTCCCAAAGTCAGCAGTTGCTACCATCACAGGTATCGGCGGTATGGCAGGTGGTGTAGGTTCCTTCCTCATCAACAAGGGTTCTGGTAAGCTCTTTACCTATGCCGAAGAGCAGGGTTCTGCTTTCACTTTCCTCGGTTTCGAGGGTAAGCCAGCCTCTTACATGATTGTCTTCTGCATCTGCGCAGTTGCTTATCTCATTGCGTGGTCTATCATGAAGACTCTTGTTCCTAAGTACAAGAAGGTAGAACTCTAATAAGTTCTATATCGGGCTTTGCTCGATAATCAATATCAAGGCGGTCAAGTCTTTCGCAAAGAGACTTGACCGCCTTCTTTTTATTTACGGATAGGCTCTCTTGTCCTTCCAGGGCGCGGGCTATCTTCTCTTGGTTTGGATAGATTTCAACGTTCATCGGTTGCTCTGGATGCTCTCTGCTAACGTTCTAAAAGAACTCCATGCTTACATTTGCGAAACTTGAATAGTGTTCATTATTGTCCAATCTAAAGATAAATGCAGGCGCTTTTGCTAATCCGAATGTAGGGGAGGAGTATAGAAAAGAAGCATGCCCCGTATCCCTACGAGGCATGAGCAATAGATAGATTGAATTATAATAGATTGAATTATGTGAAAATATTACCATTTAAACCGTTGTTTTCAAGGTCTTTTATTTTTTTGACACTCTGGCATTTTTTACATATTCTTTGGCATGAAATATTTTGCGATTCGTTATTCTGTCTGTTTTGACGGTGCAAAGATACGAAACGCCAGTGAGAAGTATGTCTCACTGGCGGAAAAAAATGTCTTATATAAGGAATTTTATATTTCTTTGTCCAAAAAGGTGGAAAATCTTACTTTTATACCCCTTTTACATCATATGGAGCGCCTGTTTGATGAGCGATTGGACAGACATCGATGGGTCTTGGCTGAGGAGTTGAGCCACGGCTTTTGAGGCGTTGGACATGGGGTAACCCAATGCAACGAGAGCTTGCACGGCTTCGTCGCCACTCTTGTTGCTGGCCACGAGTACACTCTCTTGGGCTGTGGCAGCAGCAATGCCAAGGTTGCCGACCTTGTCTTTCAGGTCCACGATGATGCGTTGTGCCGTCTTAGGTCCGAGGCCTTTGACATTACGCAATTGGCGGTCGTTGCCCGATGCCACGACGGCAACCAGTTCGTCGGGGGAGAGGCTGGAGAGGATGCAACGTGCCGTGCCGGGACCGACACCCGACACGCTGATAAGCAGATTGTAAAGAGCTCGTTCCTGTTTGGAAATAAAACCATAAAGGACATGTGCATCTTCGCGAATGCTTTCGGCGACATAGAGTTTCTGAATCTCGCCACGCTTCAGTTTGTCGTAGGTATAGACCGAGATATTGCAGCAGTAGCCGACGCCGCCGCACTCAATGATGGCTTGGGTGGGTTCGAGCTCTGTGAGCTCACCTTTTAAATATTCAATCATAGTATTTACTTTTGAAGTAGTTAACAGGAGTTAGCGCTTCGCTCAAGTAGTTGTTGGGAGTTAATGGACGATAGAGCTTTTAGCAAAATATAAAATACAAAATATTAAACCATTGAGCTGCAATGAAATAGCAGAAATGCTCAATAATCAAATAAATTGTAAATAGTACATTATCAAATAGTAAATATCTTCATCCCAAGGGCGGATAGAAGGCATCCTTGATATGGTTGATTTTGGGCTCGTGTCCGTCGTCGATGATGGCGATGATGTCGAAGCGCCAGTCCTGATTGATGTTGTAGGTCTTGAGGTAGGCATCGGCCGCTCGGACGGTGTGCATAATCTTCTTGTAATCAACCGCTTCTTCGGGGGCACCATACAGCGGAGTGGTACGTGTCTTCACTTCTACAAAGACAATCTCGTTGGTCGAGCGGTCGGTGGCAACAATGTCCAACTCCAGGTGATGCAGGTGCCAACGTTGAGCCTCTATCCGATAGCCCAACATGCGGAGATAGTCTGCCGCCATCTCTTCTCCGTTCTTGCCAAGTTGATACGATTCGCTCACGGTAGAAATTGAAAATTGAAAGTTGAAAATTGAAAATGCTCCGATGCGGGTCTCGCTGTCCGATCATTGACTTAAATTAAGTTCAATTGTCGGAGTATTTCTCCAAATTGAACATGCTTCCGCTAAATGGATTTCAAGTTCAAATGAAGGAGAAACTCATTGTCCAATAGGCTTCAAACCCAGTTCGGCTGCTTTTTGGTCGAGGAAGGCGAGAGCGGCTTCTCGGGTGTTGTCACAGAGGCCATCCAGGATGGCATCTTTCTGAGCCTCACGGAGAATGCCGACTGGTTTGGAAGGGGTGAGACCATATCGCTGCATGATCTCGTTGCCGTCCACGGGGGGGGTCCAGTTTCGGTAGTCGTCCTTGGCCTGAATCTCCGCCATCTTCTGCCGAACCACCTTGAAGTTATCCAGGAAACGGCGTACCTTTTCGGCAATCTTCGAGGTGATGTCGGCCTCGCACAGAGTCATCAACTCCTCGATGTCATCGCCCGCCTCAAAGAGTACGCGACGAATGGCCGAGTCGGTGATACCCTCGTCCGCCAAGTTGATAGGGCGCATGTGGAGGGCGACCATCTTCTCGACAAATTTCTCTTCGGCACCGAGGGGCAACTTCAAGCGACGGAAGATGCCCATCACCATGCGCGAACCCAAATAATCGTGGTTGTGGAAGGTCCAACCTATCTTGTCGTCCCACGCTTTGGCGCGTGCCTTTCCGAGGTCGTGCATGATGGCGGCCCAGCGGAGGTAGAGCACTTTGTCGAAGGGCGGTTCTTCTTGATTCTCTTGCGGTTGCGCGGCTTTCTCTTCGGCGGCCTGTTCCTGCGCGCGGACTACATTGTCGAGAACCGTGATGGTGTGGACGAAGTTGTCCTTGTGGCCACGACCCTCTTTCGTCTCGATGCCCGACAGGGCTTGCAGTTCGGGGAAGATGATTTGCAACAGACCGCACTTTTGCAACAACGACCACCCGACCGAGGGCTTGTGACAGAGCATGATCTTGTTCAACTCGTCGATGATGCGTTCGCCCGAAATGATCTTGATGCGTTCGCGGTTGCGGGCGATGGCTTCAAACGTCTCGGGCACAATCTTGAACCCAAAGCGGCAAGCAAAACGGATGGCACGAAGCATGCGCAAGGGGTCGTCGCTGAAGGTGATGTCAGGGTCAAGCGGGGTGCGAATCAATCCCTCTTCCAGATCCTGCATACCTTGGTAGGGGTCAACAAGTTCGCCGAAACGACTGCGGTTCAGGCAGATAGCCATATCGTTGATAGTCAGGTCGCGGCGGTTCTGGTCGTCCTGGAGGGTGCCGTCCTCGACTACCGGTTTGCGGCTGTCGTGACTATAACTCTCCTTGCGGGCACCGACAAACTCTACCTCGATGGTGCCATATTTCTTGTCGAAGTATTTCACCTGCGCCGTACCGAAATTGCGGAAGACGCTCAGGTGGGCGCGGGAACTCTTGTGGGCGGCAGCGAGGTTGTTGATGTGCTTTGCTACCTTTTCGGCCAATTCGATACCACTGCCAACTGTCACACAATCAATGTCTTTGGAGGGACAGCCCAAGTAGAGATCTCGGACATATCCACCCACCACGTAGCATTCCCTTTGGAGGTTGTCTGCTTCCTGACTGATAATGTCGAAAATTGGCAAGCTTAGATGGCAAACTACTTCATTTTGAGTGAGTTTCTTAATCATTTTTGGCCTAATATATTATTTTTTTGTTAATTTATTTGGAAGATTGAAGAAATCGCCCTACCTTTGCAGCGTGTTTTTCATGGTATAAGATTTAAGGTTAGTGAAGATGGTCGTCGTGAGACGACCTTCTTTTTTGGACTCTCCCCAACCCTCCCTCGTAGGGAGGGAGATTAAAAAAAATACAAACTGTTGACAAAAACATTAATCATATTCATATTTTCCCAACATTTTCTTTTTTTTTTTTCTCCAACGTCGAGTTAGAGGTTGTACTTAATGGTTTTAATGACATCTTCGATGTGGAACAGAATCTCTTCGTTAGTGAAACGGATGACTCGGAATCCCAAAGATTGCAGTCGTTTAGTCCGCATTTCGTCGCTTTCTTCCTGCTGCGGTTCGGAATGATAACCGCCATCGACTTCGATGATGAGTTTGCTCGGTCGGCAGATGAAATCGACAATGTAACTATCAATGATGTATTGTCGTAGAATCTGGAAGCCTAAACCTTTTGCTTTGACAATGTCCCATAAGATTTTTTCTGCCTCCGTCTGGTTGCGCCTGTTTATCCTGGCGTACTCCAGTAGCGACGCGTAAAGCATCGGGTCGGCATTGTATTTGTCCAGCATATTAGGTTTTTGG
>CACYQQ010000088.1 GCA_902776605.1 uncultured Bacteroidales bacterium
CTCACCCAAATGCTCCACCAAGCGGCGGTGGATGATGCCCGTGCTGCCCACCAGCAACGAGACGAAGGGCGAAAAAGCCACCACCAGAAAACGCATCAGCGGAGCCGTGAACCGTGCGAATGTCAACGACTTATGACTGGCATACACCTTGGGCAACACCTCGCCGAAGAGCAGCAGTACAAAGGTAAGTATGATGGTCTCAATGACAAATATCATTAGCACACTGGTGTGCGCGTGGTCTATCGCCCCATGCATAAAGAGGGTGAAGAGCATGATGATGGCCACATTCACTAGGTTGTTGCCAATCAGGATAGCAGCCATCAGCCGCTCGCTCTCGTCCAGCAGCCGGGCCACGGTGGCATCCATCGGATGCTGTTCTTCGTCCAACCGCTCCTTGTCCTTCGGCGAGAGGGAGAAGAAAGCCACCTCACTACCCGAAATGATAGCCGATGCAAACAACAGCAAGATGGCAATAATCAAAGCCACCCACGCTGTAAATCCAGGAGTTATGAAGGCGATGTCAAATATACTTGTTTCCATTGCTGGAGTTCTGTCTGTTGTAGGTCGATGGCCGAGCCATCTCAATCGTTATGCAAGAGCATCTTCTGCAGCAGGTTGGGCGACAGTTTGCGGTGCACTTTTCCGTGCTCGGCCAACGAGATGTCACCCGTTTCCTCGCTCACTATCACCACCTTGGCGTCGCAGAGTTCGGTCAGTCCGATGGCCGAACGGTGGCGCAGACCCAGTTCCTTCGGTATCTTCATGTTGTGCGATACAGGCAGGATACAGGCGGCCGCCAGGATTCGTCCCGAGCGCACCACCACGGCACCGTCGTGCAGGGGCGTGTTCTTGTAAAATATCTGCTCAATGAGGCGGGTCGTGAGTCGGGCATCAATCTCGTCACCCGTGTCGGCATACTGCTGGAGGCTGTCGAACTCCTCGATGCAGATCAAGGCTCCCACCTTCTGGGCACTCATATTGCGGCATGCAAGCACCAAGGCATCCACCCAAAGGTGCTGTTTCTGTTCGTCCTCGTTCTGGCCGAACACCTGCATCAGCGCGGTCCAGCGTCGGCGCGAACCCACGCGCATCAAGGCCTGGCGAATCTCGTTCTGGAACAGCACCACCAAGGCAATCAGTCCCACGCTGATCAAGGAGTCGAAGATAGAGCCCAGCAACTTCATCCGGAGCACCTGACTCACCAACAGCCACGTCAACAGCACCGCCAGGATTCCCTGGAAGAGCACCAAGGTACCGTTACGCTGACTGCTGCGGTACAAGTAGAACATACCCCACGCCACGATGAGGATGTCCAATATATCCTTGATGCCGAAGTCCCACATGATGCTTTTTTTACGTCGATTTATGTTTATTCCGCAAGGAGTTAACTTCGTGAAGTTATCTGGAGTTATCGCTTCGCTCAGGACGTCACTCTTTTGCTCGAAAGAAATCTGACGTCCGTTAACTCCATGGAGCGCAGCGAAATTAACTCCAACTGACTTCCGCTAACTCCAAGCAAGTAAGGCATGACCTACTTGCGGAAATGGGAATAAAAATATATTCTCGTGCGCAAATATATAGATTTTTGCCGTAGGCTGCAAATTTTTCACGCGAAAAGTGTATTTTATCTCTCAAATCTGCAAGGCGACATTCCCTTTTGCTGACAATCTATAGCACAAACCGATGTCCTTTACAGGAAAAATCGCTCCCTTCGAGCGCTCAATTCCAGTCTTGCAAACCGCCGACGAAACCCTCCGATTTTCCCCATCCGCCGACCCACCGTTGACCCTACGCTCACCCACTATTCAGCAAGGCATGAGGTGAGCCGCTGCACCTGTTCAGGTACCCCACAGCTCCCCAGTTTTTAGGGACCTGTGGGGTACCTGCGCCCCTCCTCAGGCTCTCCTCATGCCTTGCTGAATATGACGACAACGTACGGTCAGCGGAAGGGGGAAAGAGGCGGATTCGGAGAATAATCTTTTATAAAAAAGAGGTTTTTAAGGCTTACACTTTGCTATTTCGATTTTTCTGTTTATCTTTGCCCCTGAAAACTAATCAGGTATGTTCAACTTATATTTTTCTGATTATGACATCTGTAGCATTAAACAACCTTTGGACTTACATTGACGGCCTTTCGCTCAAAAAGAAAGACCGCGAGTGGTTGGCCGACAAACTGTTAGAGACCAACGCCGAGGATGCCAAGACCGCACAGCAAAAGGCTTACGTCAAGGAATCCTTGACCCACTTGCCATCGGCAAGGTTCATGGTCGTAGGCGCTTAAAACTTTCCATTGACGAACGGACGAACATTCTTGAGTACAATCTTATTCATTGCCACGGCCTCCTGCCAGAAGGTAAAGTACCGCCATGCGGACGGCCACGCCGGGCAAAGGCAAAAGCGGTGGTGCTCGTGTACTCACTTTGACCGTATTGGTCAGCGAAGACGCCGAGGTGACCTTACTCACCATTTAAGACAAGAACGAGATTGAAAACGTCTCGGACGAATACATCCGTTGGCTCATTGACGAAGCCAAGAAATAAAGGACGCTATTACCGACATCATCATTCACACACGAAGAAATAAGAAATCGGGCAACCCTTGAACGACAAGGATTGCCCGATTTCTTTATAGTATGCTCTCAACCAAAGGGTTGAAAGCCAAAGGTATGTGCAGAAAATCTCAGTTGATGAGGTAGGTCTTGGTTACACCCTGATAGGTGGCCTTGACCACGGCACGACCATCCTGAATCTTGCCGACCTCGAAGGTGACACCTGGTTGGTTGGCCGTAGCCTGAATGACCGAGTTAGGCAACAGGCGACCATAGATCTGATAGTGACCCAGGTCGGTGTAGCCGTTCTGGTTGGTCGAGCGGATAGGGTTCTGTGCCATGACGAGACGGGTGCCATCGACGGTGATGGTGACGGCAGGAACGGCCGGTTGAGCAATCTTCTTGCCCTCCTTCTCGAAGCCGATGCCATAGAGTTCGCACAGACCGTGAGGACGCTGTGGCACATTGGGACGACCACCCCAACGAGGCATTTCGGGAGCCTTGACCTCGGGACCCTCGAAGACGAGGTAGATGCCATGCTTGCCCGACAGGCCCTCGACGGCAGGAACGGCAACGCTATAGAGGGTAGCCTCCTGCTTGGCATTGGCGGGAACGTCGATGACGGCAATCTCCTTGCCGTTCCACGTGCTGTTGGCATAAGGGCCATCGAGCATGACGTGCACCTTGAATGCCTCCTTGACCGTAGGTTTGAGGTTCAACACAAGGCGGGTATTGTCGCCCGACTTGGTACCCTCGAAGGCCAACACGCCCTTGGTATCCTTGGCCACGCCGCCGAAACCGAAGTACTTGAAGCCGACGATGCCCTTGTTGGTGATACCTGCCAAGTCCATGTTGTTGCTCCAGACGTCGAAGTTATCCTGCATCCAATTCTGGTCCGAGAGGTAGCAGGCAATGCCAGCCGAATAATACTGATAGGGGTTGAGACCGAAGATCTGGAAGCCCTCGGAAGTGACCTCAGCACCCGTGTAACGGTTGCCGTCACTTGCCTCGGCTACCCAAGTCTCCTTCGGAGCGTATGGGTCGTAACCCGTGATGCGGACCTGACCGCCATCGGCCACTTTCTTCTTGTCCCACTCAATCTTGACCGGAGCCACCATAGCCTGACGGGCATTGCCGAAACCGCGTGGAGGACGGTGGTAGAAGACATACCACTGACCATTGATGAGCTGCAACGAACCGTGTGTATTGTGAGCCGAGTTGCTGGTAGTGAGGTGCGTACCATCCTCGTTGGGCACCACGCCACGCGAATCAACCAACACGCCACCCGAACGCCAAGGACCCAGCGGAGAGTCGCCATAGGCATAACGCAAGGCCGAGTTGGTAGCGCCCAGACCATATTCCTGACCGCTGTAACCGGAGAAGACCATCACATACTTGTTGCCCACCTGACGGATGGACGAAGCCTCGAAGAAGTTGAAATCCAAGGGGTTCTGTCCTTTATAGAGAGCCTTGTATTCCGAGCCTGCCTTGTCGAGCAAGCGGCCGTCACGACTGCTGGCAGGGATGAAGGGGTCGATGACCTGCGTGCCTGGACGGACGGAATACATGGTCTCCTGATCCAACTCGGCAGCGGTAGAGTGCTGGAAACCATAGAAAACGTAGGCGCGGAAGCCCTTCTTGAAGTCGGGGTCTTTCTTATTGGTGATGGTCTCGACAAAGACCGAAGGGTCGAAGTCAATCATCGAACCAGGCAGACAGGCGCGTTGGTCGTCGATCAGGTTGATGGGAGTGAAAGGACCGTTCGGGCGGTCACCCTTGGCCACCATGGCAACACGGCGCCAACCACGAGAGTGTGGATAGAGGTAATAGACCTTCTTGCCGGTCTCCTTGTCGATCACTTCGACCAAGTCGGGAGCGAACATTGTGTCCCATTGCCCATCCACATAGTGCGTAAAGATGGCACCCTCGTCACGCCAGTCGGCGAGATTCTCGACAGGCGCCGACCACATGTGGATATCTGGACCACAATATTCGGTATACTTCAAGTCGTGCGAACCGATGATGTAGGCACGGAACTTCCCTGGCTGGTCAGGGTCTTCAAAAACACGGGGTTCGCCATCGGGCAAGTGCTCCCACAATGGCAGATAAGGATTCTGCGCCTGTGCCAAAGTGGCAGACGACAGACAGGCCGCAACGGCCAATCCCTTCAAGAAAGTTGTTTTCTTCATGTGAATAAATATTATTGTTTAATATGGTGTTGGCAAAGAATCAGAATAATCGGAATTATCGGATTATTCGGATTATTCAGAGTAATCGGAGTAATCGGAGTACTCAGAATAATCGGATTACTCAGAGTACTCGGACTATCATTTTTAATCGTTAATTTTTAATTTTTCATTGTCAATGGCTCTTGGCCATTGACCTCGCTCTCCACTGGAGAGGCGACATGCCATAGAGGTCCTTGAAAGCGGCCGAGAAGTTGTTGGCGCGCTTGAAACCGACGGCAGCAGCAATCTCGAAGACCGAGATGGATGGTTCCTGTTCCAGCAGACGAGCCGCTTCGCGCAGACGCATGTTGCGAATGAAGTCTTGCGGTCCCTGGTTAGTCAATTCCTTCATGCGACGGTAGAGGTGAACACGACTCAGGCCAACGTCGGAACCCAGTTCTTCGGTCGAATAGTTCGGGTTACTCAGATTGCGGTTGACCGACTGCATGATCTTCTCCATCAACTGGTCATCGGCCGAAGTGAGGTTGACGGCATCACGCTTTTCGGCCTGTTCCTGTTGGCCGCTGAAGTTGTTTCGGAGCACAGAACGACTCTTCAAGAGGTTGTTGAGCGTGCTTCGGAGAATCTCGATATAGAACGGTTTCGTAATGTAGGCATCGGCACCACATTCCAGACCGGCGATGTTCGACTCCGAATCGACCTTGGCGGTCAACAAGACCACGGGGATGTGGTTCAGGTTGATGTTCTGCTTGATGCGTTGGCACAGAGAGAGACCATCCAGTTCGGGCATCATCACGTCCGAGAGCACGATGTCGGGAGCCTGGTTGAAGATACTTTCCAACGCCGCCTTGCCGTCGGCACACACCGTTACCTGGAAGTCCGACTCCAGTTCGCGCTTCAGGTAATTACGTATCTCGTTGTCGTCATCGGCAATCAGCAAGTGGTACTTCACACGGTTGGCTGCCACCTTACCGACTACCGAAACGCGGTCGGGCTGTTGTTCATCCACCTTGACCACCACCTTCGACTCGACAATCTTCTGTACGCTGTCGGGCACCAGTTCCTCGGGTTGGAGATGTTGGTTGCCCAAAGGCAGACGCACCTCGAAGGTCGTTCCCGGTCCCTCCTCATTATCATATACGCGTATCGTGCCGTGGTGCAAAGTGACCAACGAACGGGTGAGGTGCAGGCCTATACCGTTGCCCTCGATGGAGGCGCGGGCATTCTGGGCGCGATAGAAACGTTCGAAGATGTGCTCCTTGTCCTCCTGCGAGATGCCAATGCCGGTATCACTCACACGGAGGATGACATATCCAGCACCATCCTCGCGCATCGGGTCGGCCTCGACACTCATGGTCACCTCCCCTCCCGACGGAGTATATTTGAAGGCATTGCTCAACAGGTTGATGACAATCTTGCAGAAGTAACCGCTATCCACCCAGACCGGCAGGTTGTCGAATCCGTCATGCACGAAGGAGGTCTTTATCTGCTTGCTTTCAGCCACTTGCACGAAGAACTCCATCTGCTCATTCAAGAGGCGGATGATGTCAGTCTCCTTGAAGTGGAGTTTCATCTGGTTGTTGTCTATCTTACGGATATCGAGCAACTGGTTGACCAACTGCAACAACATATTGGCGTTGCGCTTCATGGTCTGGTAAGCCTGTTGGCGCACCTGGTCCATATCGGTCTCCAACAGTTTCTGCAACGGACTCATGATGAGCGTCATAGGGGTGCGGATGTCGTGCGTGATGTTGGTGAAGAAGCGTAACTTTGCTTCGTCAATCTCGTGCGCATGTTTCTCGATCAACATCTCGCGACGCACGCGGTAATGGTGTCGCATCTGAACGAAGAACGCCAACACTATCACAATAGCCAGGATATAGGCCGACAACTGCGTGACCGGCGATTCCCACCAGAAGGGGCGCACGATGATGATGACCTCCTCCTCGGGCGACGAAACCAAGTTCTGTACTGCCTTGAAACGGAATGAATGTCGGCCCGGACGCAACGAACCGAACGAGACTTGATGACTGCCCATCGGCAAGGTGGACCACGTGCCGCCGTTGACAGAATACATGTAACGTACGCTGGTGGGATTCACGAAGTTCGTGGTGGACAGTTCGATGGAGAAGGTGTTGTCCTCGTGCAGCAACGAGAAGTATTTCGCCTTATAGACGGGACCCTTGATAATCGGTTTTCCACCCGAAAGAGCGGAGGCGTTGATGGGTTTGTTGTGCAAATAAAAACCGGTCACGCGCACCTGCAACTGACTGCTGTCGGCATGTACCTGCGAGGGGTAGAAATAGTTGATGCCATTCATGCCGCCCATCCAGATGCGACCTTTCCGGTCGGTGCAGCAAGCATTCTTGGCAAACTCGTTGCCTTGCAGACCATCGCCCTCCATGTAGTTGGTGAACGAACTGTCGGCCATGACGTAGTGCGAGATACCTTTGTTGGTAGCCACCCAAAGCGTCTGTGCCGAGTCGCCCAAAATAGAGTAGGCCACATTTCCTGCCAATCCGTCACCTTGCGTATAGAGACGTTTGGGACCTTGCTTCGCATCGAACTGAATGACGCCCGAAGGTCCTGCTGCCCAGAGACTTCCGTCGTCCAACTCCTCCAACGAGTAGATGATGTGGCGGTCAAAGACGCGGCGCGGAGTGATGTGCTTGGCGGTCAAGTCGAAGGCCAGGACGCCATCGTACGTACCGACCAACAACTGGTCGTCCGAGGTGATACGGACCGAAGTCTGCCACACATTGATACTGTCAAAGAAACAGAGGCTGTCGATGGTCTGCTGTTTGTCCAGATTGTAACAGAACGTACCACTTCCCATCGTGGCGACCCAAAGGCGGCGCCATTTGTCCTCCACAAAACCATAGACGCGGGGAGCTATGTTTCCCTCCTGTCGGAACTTACTGCCGCAGTCGTGATAACGCCCCGTGCCGGGCTCCACATAACCGCAACTCTCGCCATAGGAACCGACCCAGACCTTACCGTCCGAATCTTCATACAAGGCGAGGACGATGCTTGGAAACGTACCCTTCGGTGTCACGCCCAGATAATGTTGCGACGCCCCTAAATCCCTGTCGAGCACATAGATACCATCGCCATCCGTGCCAACCCACATGCGCCCATCACGTGCCGAGAGTATCGAACCGATACTGTTGGTTCCTATGGGGTTTCGAGGTCCCAGCATCGGACCGATGGACTGGAAAACGCTCTTCTGCTTGAACAGATGTGCCACCCCCTTCATGAAGAGCGCCAACCAAAGGTTTCCTTCACGGTCTCGGAATATCTGATGCACTTTCAGCAAGTCCGAGGTCAGTGCCGGAAGGTCCACCTCGTAGTCCTCTACCCGACCGCTCTTTTTGTCGATGCACTTCACTCCGTTGCCATCGGTTCCGACCAGTAACGTCTTGTCGTCCAACGAGAACACGCAACGGATGGCAGCGCGTGAAACCGGCGTGTTGTTTATCTTGCTCCAAGTCTGTCGGTCGGCATCATAGTGCCACAAGTCACAGGAACGGGTACTTATATAAATATTGTACTGGCCATCCGAGAAGACATCCACCGCCCCATATTGCGTGGCCAATTGGATCAATTCCATCCGACCGTCGGGCGAAATGCGATAGAAATCGCCCACGCCATTGCGGCACCACAAGAAGCCCTGCGCATCTTCATGCAGACGACTGACCATCCCTTTGTCGTTCCAGTTCATCTTTTTCAATTGTGGCACACCCTCGCGCACTACAATCTGACAGATGACATTGCCCGAAGTATATATTCTGCCGTCGCGTGTCTCAACCAGATAACTAGGAGCCGCCGTCAGCGCCGAACCATCTTCAAAACAGGCCACTTCGGTGAAGTTGTCAGTATCTCGATGATAGAGTTGCACGCCCAAGTAACTGCCCACCAGGAGGTTACCCTCTCTATCCTCATGCACGAAGCAGACAAAGTTGTGCGCCAACGAGTGGGGATTATCCTTTTCGTGGAAGTAGCAGGTCACCTTGGCACCATCGAAACGGTTCAGTCCATTCTCGGTCGATATCCAAAGGAAGCCATCGCTGTCCTGGAAGATATTGTTCACCAGATTGCTGGAGAGGTAGGCATCCGTGAACAAGAAGTTCTTGGGCCTGGCCACCAACGTGGCGCCAAGCATACACCATAATACCCAGAATGTCACTAAGAATCGATTCATTGTGTCTTTGATATTGCAGGTAATCAAAATGCCACCGCAAAGGTACTGATTTCTTTTGAAATACGCAATATCACAGCTCTCCGAAAAGGCCTAAAAACGCAATTTGGAAACGAGCGCATACGAATATGTAACATAAAAATACTTTAAAAAACCATGAAACATTTGCAGACTTTTTTGTTTCAAAATTTATAGGAGCGTTACATTTTTCTTTGTACTTTTGCACCGCTCATTAAATAATTAGGGCATTTATACAAACCCGAAAAGAGAAAGACACCGAGACGACTCAATTCGCTCAGGTCTAAAACTACCTCATTATATACATACACATTTTTTTAATCAAAACAACCTTAGTATGAAAATTACCAAATCGACATTGAAAACCGCAGGTCTTCTATGTTCTATTGGACTCCTTCCAACAGGAGTATTCGCGCAAGGATTCAATGCTACCGGTACCGTCACAGACGAGAACGGTGACCCAATTCCTGGCGCAAGTATCAGAGTGAAAGGTACTTCACAAGGCATCATGACCGACGTGGATGGTAACTTCAGCATCAAGTGCGACAAAGGCGCTACGCTGATTGTTTCCTTCGTCGGCTATGAGAACCAAGTGGTAGAGGCCGGTAGTCAACTCACCATCGAGATGCAGGAAGACCGCAAGATGCTGGATGACGTTGTCGTCATCGGTTACGGTACTCAGCGCAAAGAGGCCGTCACCGGTTCTGTAGCATCTGTCAGTGCTGGCAAGTTGATGGAGAACCCTTCATCCAACGTTACCCAGTCTCTGCAAAACCGCATCGCCGGTGTTGATCTCCAGCAGACCAACTCTCAGCCAGGTGCCGAGTTGCGAATCCGCATTCGTGGCCAGCGTTCTTTGAATGCCAGCAACGACCCATTGATTGTATTGGACGGTATTCCATTCACTGGTACATTGTCCGACATCAATCCTTCGGACATCAAGTCCATGGACATCTTGAAAGATGCCTCTTCTACCGCCATTTATGGTTCCCGTGGTGCCAATGGTGTCATCATGATTACCACAAACAAGGGTAACCAAGGTGCACCTGCCAAGGTAACTTACAACGGTTATGTTGGTTTCAAGACCCTCTTCAGCGAGTATCCAATGATGAACGGCGACCAGTTAGGCAAGTTGCGAGACTTGGCTGGCAAGTATCCAGTGGATGGTCCTGACGAGAAGCGTGGCACCAACACCAACTGGCAGGACAAGCTCTTCCAGACTGGCATCTCTAACAGCCACGACATCACCGTCAACGGTGGCACCAACGGAGGCGCTTACAGCTTCGGCATCGGTTACATGCACGACGAGGGCGTTGTTCCTACTCAGGAATTCAACCGTGTATCTCTCCGTGCCAGCATTGATCAGAAGGTAGGCAAGTATATCCGTTTGGGCTTGACCACTACCAATTCATTCAGCTCCACCCACGGCACTCAGATTGGCATCTACAATGCCTTGTCTGCTTCTCCATTGCTCGTTCCTAATGACGAGAACGGCAAGGCCAAGGAACGTCTGCACTCTGCCGACGACTATCTCTATCCTCTCACCAAGGACAAACTGGAGGAACTTGACACGGATTATTGCAACCAGACCAGAACAGCAGGTTCTTTCAACAACTTCTTTGCCGAGTTGTCTATTCCTGGTGTAGAAGGTCTCAAATACAGAGTTAACCTCGGTTTGAACTACCGTGGCCGCAAGCAAGGTAACTTCACCGGCAAGGGTGTCAACGATGGTCAGAATCCCAACTCTGTTTCAAGTGCTGCCACTTCAAGCTTTGAAGAGCGCAACTGGGCTGTCGAGAACCTCCTCACCTACGACCGCACTTTCGACGAGAAGCACGAGGTTAACGTAGTTGCTTTGTTCTCAGAGGAAAACACATACTACTCTTCAATGGGTGTTAGTGGTCGTAACATTCCGAACCCATACCACATGTATTACAACATCGGCAATGCCATCGACGGCACTACCGTATCTTCCAACAGCTTCGTTTATCAGGATGGTGGTTTGAAGTCACTCATGTTCCGTGCCATGTATTCTTACGACAGCCGTTACATGATTTCCTTCGCCATGCGTAAGGACGGTTCTGCCCGTCTGGCAAGTGGTCACAAGTGGCACACCTACCCAGCCGTTTCTGTTGGTTGGAACGTCAACAAGGAGTCCTTCATGAGCGACTTCGACATGATTGATCAATTGAAGCTTCGCTTCGGTTATGGTCAGACGGCAAATGCTGCCATTGACTATGGTAAGGTACTTGGTCGTTTGGGCACTGTTGACTACAACTTCGGCTCTACTTATGCTACAGGTTACTACATCACCGAACCTGCCAACAAGGAGTTGGGCTGGGAGTACAGCAAGACCTTCAACTATGGTGTTGACTTCTCTCTCTACAATGGTCGCGTAAACGGTACTTTGGAGTACTATTCTATGAAGACCGAGGACCTTTTGCTCAGCAGAGCTCTTCCTGGCACTTCTGGTGTAAGCAGCCAGTTAACAAACATTGGTGCTACCGAAAATAAGGGCTTTGAGGCTACTGTCAATGGCATCATCTTCGAGAACAAGAATGGCTGGACATGGGAAGCTGGCTTCAACATCTCGCTCAACCGCAACAAGTTGACCAAGTTGACTGGAGCTCCAGATGAAGAGATCATCGACCCTGTCACCGGTAAGAAAACTTATCGCAAAGAAAGAAACGAGGGCAACGGCTGGTTCGTTGGTCACCCAATTGACGTCATCTACGATTATGTTTATGATGGACTTTGGAACCAGGGCGACAAGGATTTCGAGCATCTTAATATCCTCGAACCTGGTGGCAACGAAGGTATGATCAAGGTTAAGTACAATGTTCCTCGTGACGAGAAAGGCACACCGACCCGAGCTATTGGTCCAGACGATCGTCAGATTATCTCTATGGAGCCTAAGTTCATTGGCGGTTTCAACACTCGTGTAGCTTGGAAGAACATCGACCTCAACATTATTGGTGCATTCCAGTGCGGTGGTAAGATTATCTCTACCCTCTATTCTGGCAACGGTTACCTGAACATGCTCACTGGTCGTCGTGGCAACGTTGACGTTGACTACTGGACTGAGAGCAACAAGGGTGCCAAGTATCCAAAGCCAGGTGGTATCCAGAGTGGTGACAATCCTAAGTATGCTTCTACTCTCGGTGTATTCGACGGCGGCTATTGCAAGATCCGCACCATCACCTTGGGTTACAACTTCGACAAGAAGCTCCTCAAGAACATTGGTGTAACTTCTGCCCGTGTCTATGGTACTATCCAGAATCCATTCGTCATCTCTTCTGAATATTATA
>CACYQQ010000089.1 GCA_902776605.1 uncultured Bacteroidales bacterium
ACAAGCCCCAGCTTTTCCGGGTGCCGAAGGTTTTGCCCGCTACACCACAACGGGCGGTCGAGGTGGCACCGTGGTACATGTCACCAACCTCAACGACAGTGGCACAGGTTCATTTCGTGAGGCAGTCACTGGTGGTAGCAACCGCATCGTGGTCTTCGACGTAAGCGGATATATTGACCTGAAAAGCAACATCAAGGTAAAGAGCAATATCACCATTGCTGGACAGACGGCACCGGGTGACGGCATTACCTTAAGATATTACACCATCGAATTTACAGGGTGCGACAACGTTATCGTGCGCTATATACGCTTCCGTCGCTCACAAGTCAAGGACGTGAACGATGGTGCAGATGCAGCTTGGGGCCGCAACCACAAGAACATCATCTTCGACCATTGCTCCTTCTCTTGGAGTATCGACGAGTTGGCCTCCTTCTACGACAACCGCAATTTCACCATGCAGTGGTGCGTCTTGGGCGAGGCATTGGCTAACCCGGGTCACAGCAAAGGAGAACATAGTTATGGAGGCATCTGGGGTGGCAAAGAGGCCTCCTTCCACCATAACTTCCTCTGCCACATGCAGAACCGAGTTCCGCGCTTCAATGGAGCTCGTTACAATTGGTCGGGGTATGACGCATCACGATATGTCAACACCATTGATGCTGAACGCGTCGATTTCCGCAACTGCGTGATGTACAATTGGGGTACAGGTGGATGCTATGGTGGTCCTGGCGGTGGCTATGTCAACATGATCAACAACTACTACAAGGCTGGTCCTGGCACCACCAATAAGACACGTGTCACCCAATGTTCCGTGTCCGATGCCAGCAATGGAGGCGACAATCCCTTCCCAGGTATCGCGTCGCGTTACTACATCCACGGGAACTACGTTACCGCAGCTGGAGCGTCAGCCGACAACTACGACTGGAAAGGTGTTGTCTATGACAACGGATTGACAGAGTCGGATGGCGAACGTTGGATTCCTGATGCTAACCATTTCTATGGAGACCAAGTTACCTACACCACCATCAACGGCACCGACCATGTCCGCCTGCGTCTGGACGAACCTATCGAGGCTGGCGATGTCACCACCCATAGTGCCGAGGTGGCTTACGAGAAAGCGCTTCGCTATGCTGGTGCCTCCTTTGCACGCGATGCTATAGATGCCCGCTATATGGAAGAGGCTCGCACGGGCACCTGCCAATATACAGGAACTGTGACAGGTCGTCCAGGTATCATCGACCTCATCCAAGACCCCTCTTCGAGCGACGTAAATCCCGAATTGGTGTCCTACCCTGAACTACAAAGTGAGAGTCGACCTTCGGATTTTGACACCGACAAAGATGGTATGCCCGATGCGTGGGAAGAGGTTAACGGTCTCAACAAGAACTCGGCGGCCGACGGCAAGACCTACACCCTCGACGCCAATGGTTGGTACACCAACGTGGAGGTCTATCTGAACAGTATCGTCGAAGAAATGGTCAAGGCGCAGAACGATGATGCCCTCTCCTCCATCGAGGAATATTACCCTACCTACACCCCAGTCAGCGGTCTGGAATATGCAGAAATAGGCACTTCTGCCCTCTCAACGGTCGAATACTTCACCCTCAGCGGACAACCTCTTGACCAACCGCAAGGCATCTGCCTGCGCCGCATCACCTGGAGCAATGGCAAAGTCACTACCGACAAAGTCATGAGCAAGTGAGAAGGATAATTGAAGCAAAATAATCATTCCCCCTCCCTTCGAGGGAGGGTTGGAGAGAGTCCCTTTTAAATTCTTTTAATTATGAAACGTTATCACGCATTCATCGTTTTGTTCCTGTTGTTGGCGCCATCGCTCTACATCAGTTTCTGCAACTATCAGCAGAAGCGCGAAGAGCTCCTGTCCGACATGAATCAGGCATTGGCCAAGACCCTGTCGATGCAGAAGTCGGTCGAGATATCGCCCGACACGATACAGAACTATCTGGCCAACTTGCAGATACCCTTGTTGCGTGAACGTTCGTACCTCTATTATGCCCTTGACGAGTCGGAGAACCATGCCGGCCTTTGTAGCGACAGCCTTTCGTGGAGCAATGGACAGGAACGATGCGAGTTCCGTTGCTATGCTTCGTTCTCGCCCCTCTCCATCTGGTGTCACTCCGACCAACAGGGAGCGCTCCTCCTGCTAATGTTGGCTTTCGGTTGGACGCTCTTCTCCATCCACTATTTTCGTCGTCAAATGACCCAGGTCATCGCACGCATGGGCAACATGGTATTGGCCACCGATGACCGTTTCTACACCGCACAGGGAGAACCTATCCACCTCACCCCCATGCAGGAGCAGCTCATGAAAATGTTCTTCCATGCTGAGGGACACAGCCTCTCCAAGCAAGAGATTTGCGATGCCCTTTGGCCCAAGAAACCCGATGCTAGCGAGACGCTTTACACCCTCATCAAACGTCTCAAACCTGTCATCGAACAGCAAGCCGGACTCCACATCGACTCCGAGCGTGGACGCGATTATGTTTTGAAACGTCATTAAAGGGTCATAATAGGCTCATAATAGGATGATAATAACCTGACAACAGGCTGACAACGAAATGTCAGACTATTGTCAGGTACTTTTTTTGCATCGGAGAACGATTGTCCGTATCTTTGCGCCGAGTTTCAAAAACGACAACGCAAAGATGAACAACAAAACGTATTCTAACATCAACAATGCCCTGGGGTGGTTGTGTTTTGCCATAGCAGCAACGACCTACCTCAGCACCGTAGAACCAAGTATCAGTTATTGGGATTGCCCCGAATATGTGGCATGTGCCGCCAAAGGCGAAGTGGGACACCCACCTGGAAATGCGTTCTTCCTATTGGCAGGGCGTTTCTTTGCCAACTTCGCAGGTTCCGACAACACCCAGATTGCCCTTTGGGTCAACTGCATGTCGGCCCTTTTCAGCGCCGGCACCATCCTGCTTTTGTTTTGGACCATCACCGCACTCACCAAACGCCTTGTCCATCAAGGAGAAAGACTCTCCGTTGCCCATGCCCTGCTCATTTGGGGATGTGGCATCGTGGGCGCGTTGGCTTTCACTTGGTCCGACACCTTCTGGTTCTCGGCCGTTGAGGCCGAAGTCTATGGTTTCTCCTCTTTCATGACAGCTCTCACCTTTTGGCTCATGCTCAAATGGCAGAACCGAGTGGGAAGCATGTCGGCCGACCGATACATCATCCTCATCGCCTACATCGTTGGACTCTCCATAGGCGTGCACCTTCTCAACTTACTCTGTCTGCCTGCCATCGTTCTGATGGCTTATTACCGACTTTCATCTCGTCCTACCTTCAGGGGAACGATTGGTGCTATGACCTTGTCTATCACATTGATAGCATTGATTCTGTTCGGCATCATCCCTGGCGTCGTTTGGTGGGCGCAACGAGTGGAACTGCTTTTGGTCAATGGTTGTTGCCTACCCTACAACTCGGGTGCCTTGGTCAGTTTCGTTCTCCTGTTGGCACTCTTGGTGTTCCTCCTCGTACGTCTGCACAGAGGACATCCCATTGGAAAATTTCGTCCACGCATCGCCTATCTCACAACCCTTTCGCTCTTGATGTTGCTGATGGGCTATTCCACTTTCGCTCAAGTGATTATCCGTTCGACGGCCAATACACCGCTCAACGAGAATGCCCCTAACAACGTCTTTGCCCTGAGCCGGTACCTCAATCGTGAGCAATATGGACAGAAACCATTATTGTGGGGACAAACCTTTGCCTCGACGTTGACCGACAGCGACAAAGGCGAAGAGGGTCGTCCACTCTATGCCAAAGTGGTGAAGAAACAAGAGGACGAACCCGACCAATATTATGTCTATGACCACGAGCAACATTATACCTACGACTACAATGTACTCTTCCCCCGCATGTATAGTAACGACCCGCAACACGTGAGTGCCTACAAACAATGGTGCGGCTATCAAGGCGAGAAAGTATCTGTGCGTCAACTCAATGGCACCTATCGAAGCATCGAAGTTCCCTCTTGGCGCGACAACTGGGCCTACTTCATCAACTATCAGGTGAACCACATGTATTGGCGCTATTTCCTCTGGAACTTCTGCGGCCGACAGAACGACCTACGCGGTAACGGAGAGGCCGACCGTGGCAATTGGATAACGGGCATCACTTGGGTAGATAGCTGGTTATCAGACAGTAGCGAAGCCTTGCCCAACATCATCTCCGACAACAAAGGGCACAACGTCTATTACATGCTTCCACTATTGTTGGGTCTGTTAGGCATCGTGTGGCAAGTCCGACAAGGAGCCAAGGGCCGACAGGAAGGATGGGTGGTGTTGTTGCTCTTTGTCATGACGGGATTGGCGATAGTGGTCTATCTGAACCAGACACCGAACCAACCTCGCGAACGTGACTACGCGTTTGCCGGTTCCTTCTATGCCTTCGCCATCTGGATAGGCATGGGCGTAGCCGCTGTATATCAAGGAGTTCATTATCTATTACGCAAACTCCGCCTCTCCGAAAATATCCTGGTGACTGGCGCCACCATTCTTTGTCTCGGCATTCCTCTCCAGATGGTTGGACAGACTTGGGACGACCACGACCGCTCCAACCGTCTTGTAGCGCACGACTTTGCCCTCAATTATCTCTCGTCGTTGGACAAGGAGGCCATCCTCTTTGTCAGTGGCGACAACGAGACGTTCCCGTTGTGGTATGCCATCGAGGTGGAAGGAGTTCGACACGATGTCCGTATCTGGTACATTGACCAGATGCGTTCGCCCCAGTATGACTCTCCCGCTCTGCCCATTCCACTAAGTAGTGACCGCTATGCTGGCAACAAACTCTCGGTCGCTTACATCGTACCTCGGTCGGAACGACCCGAAGAGTTACATCGTGCCATGTCGTACCTCTGCGAAGATGATGCCCGACATAAAGTGCTGTCTTACAAGCAACAACCGCTGAATTGCTTGCCGACGCAGACATTGCAACTCGATGTCGATGCCGAAGTCGTCCGCCAATCTCCATGCATTCACTTGCAAGCAGGCGACAGCATCCTCCCGCGACTATCTATCTCGTTGAAAAACAAGCGCTACCTGATGCGTCAGGAGATTGCCCAGTTGTCCATGCTCGACAGCATCGCTCGCTCCGGGTGGCAACGGCCACTCTATTTTGCCTACGGTCTGCCGACGTCCAGTTTCGTCGGAATGCACCCTTACCGACGCACCGTAGGATTGGTCCATCAGATTGTTCCCTTGGCCAATGGCGGAGAGGATGACATCGACGTCGAACGCACTTACGACTTAGTAATGAACCACTTCCGTTGGGGCAACCTCGATAGTCACGACCTCTACATCGACGAGACCTGTCTCACCATGTGTATCTACCATCGTATGCTCTTTGGCCGACTCATCGAGGCATTGGAGGAACGTGGCGAGGGAGAAAAGGCGCTTCTGGCCGCGGAACATTGTCTGGCCAAGATTCCCGCTCGGAATGTTCCTCACGACCTCTGCTCCCTCCCGTTGGCCCATTGCCTGATGAAACACGGCAAAACCGAAGAAGCGACAAACATCCTCCAAGGCCTTCTGTCTCAGGCCGATGACTATCTCCGCTGGGCACAGTCGTTGCCAATGGAACGACAACGTTCTTGCCTCTTCTCCATCAACCGGCAACTCTACACCCTCCAAGCGGCCCTTGCCGAGATGCCAGAATCGGAATCTCTAACTCCTTACTTCCAACATTTCAAGTCCTACTATGAACATTTCCAACCTCTTCTGTCCAAACGATAAGACTCTATCGCGCGACACAAAAAAGACGGGTGCAAACATCTTCTGTTTGCACCGCGTCAATTATATCATCATGGCCATTGCCTTCGCACTTATCTTGCTGGGGTTCATCCTCATGGCAGGTCCGTCGTGCACGATGAACGAGTTTAACCCCGACGTCTTCAGCCTTCGTCGCTCCGTCCTTGCCCCCTCCCTCTCGTTCCTGGGCTACCTACTGATGGTGGTCGGGATAATGTACCAGCATGACTTTGTGCGAAGGAAATGAAAACACCCAAATAACGAAACTATCCCATGTACAGAACTATCCAAATAAGTTCCATACATGGGATTGCTTTTTTCTTTCTTGCTTCGTCAATACCATTTCAGGCAGTACCAATCATCTCGGCTGGCGAAATGTTCAATGTCTTACACAATTGTCTAGCAATGCGTAATGTAGGTTCACAGCGATTGTGTATGTAGTCACTGATTCGACTTGGACTTACACCTATCTCTTCAGAGAGTTGCTTGGCAGTCATACCTGCATTTTCCAAAGAATCAAGAATAATCTCACCCAACGAAGGTGTTACTATATGACAATGGACATCCTCGTATGCCTCAACGATGTCTGTTACTATCATCAGCTCCACCATTTTCGGATCATCCATAGGAGTATTCTCCGTTACCAACGGCAACAGTTCATCAATGCGCTTCTGTGCATATTCGTATTTCTGTCTTGTTATTTCCATAAATGCCATATTATAATGTACTACAATTCACCTTATCGTAATCAGCATGCGTGCCAATCCAACGGATGTACACCAGTCCAGGAGTAAACATGACCACTACTACTAACCTGTACTTATTCCCCTTGATATTAAAAACGTAATGTTGATTACCAACATAGTCTGCATTAGGAAAATCTACGCGCATATCCGAGAAATTACTCCATTTAGCTTCACTGACTATTTGATACCATCTTCCCAATGCAACACGACTGTCCGAATGACCATCTTGAGCAATAAACTCTTCCAGTTTCTTCTTGCTGATGATTCTCATATCGCTTAATTTATGGCACAAAAATATTCAAAAAATTCTATATATCAAAACAAATCAAAAGAAAAATTCCGAATATCAGAAAATATACACAAAAATTGTTTACTTAAGTGAACAATTTTTACTACTCATTTTCCTCGCACGAACTGCCCTTCAGGCATTTCTGGATAGCAACGACCTTCGGCAATGTCGTCTTCAAACTGCTCCATCTGCATCCGACGGTACTTTTCGAACTCGCTCAATGAACTGGCGGTTTGTTCTTTGTCTGTTGTCTGCCCAATCGTATTGGGCAACGTGTCCAACTTTTCGTTCTTCATAACCAGGTCGCCTTATTTCAATTCCTGGCGCAGGAACTGGGTCGTAGGCGTTTCGACCGCTTTGGATTTCGACTTGGCGAGGCCACAGATCTCTTCAGGAGTACCCTCGGCCATCAACCGGCCACCGGCGGCTCCACCATCTGGACCCATGTCGATGAGGTAGTCACAACACTTGATGACATCCAGGTTGTGCTCAATGATCAGTATCGTGTTGCCGCGATCGACCAACTGGTTGAGGACAGAAAGGAGGACACGAATATCCTCAAAGTGCAATCCCGTGGTCGGTTCGTCCAATATATACAACGTGCGCCCCGTCTGTTTCTTGCTCAGCTCCGTCGCCAACTTGACACGCTGACTCTCGCCACCCGAGAGCGTCGAAGAAGGCTGCCCCAACTTGATGTAGCCCAAGCCGACCTCCTGCAACACCTTGATCTTGTTCAAGATAGTGGGCACATTCTCAAAGAACTCGCATGCCTGGTTGATGGTCATGTCAAGGACATCGGCAATCGACTTACCCTTGAAGCGCACCTCCAGCGTCTCACGATTGTAACGCTTGCCGTGACAGGCCTCGCAAGGCACCATCACATCGGGCAGGAAGTTCATCTCGATGGTCTTGTAGCCATTGCCCGAACAGACTTCACAACGGCCTCCACCCACATTGAACGAGAAACGACCCGCCTTGTAACCTCGCATCTGTGCCTCGGGCATGGAGACAAAGAGATTACGAATGTCTTGAAACACACCCGTATAGGTGGCAGGATTACTTCGAGGCGTACGGCCCAACGGCGACTGATCGACGCTGATTACCTTGTCGATATGTTCCAGTCCGTCGATGGAGTCATAGGGCAACGGCTGCGTCAACGAGTGGTAGAAATGCTGAGACAGAATAGGTTGCAACGTTCCCTGTATCAGACTCGACTTACCCGAACCCGACACACCCGTGATGCCCACCAGACAACCCAACGGGAAGGTGACATCGACATGCTTCAGGTTATGGCCCGAAGCGCCATGAAGCACCAGCGATTTGCCATTGCCCTTACGGCGATTAGCAGGCACCTCAATCCGACGCGTACCGTTCAGATAATCAGCCGTTAAGGTGTGTTGCTGAAGCATCTCTTGAGGCGTTCCCTGAAAGACGACATTACCGCCCTTGCGACCGGCTGCCGGACCAATATCGACCACATAATCGGCCGCCAACATCATGTCGCGGTCATGCTCGACAACGATGACCGTATTACCGATGTCGCGCAATTTCTTGAGCGAGTTGATAAGCAACTCATTGTCACGCTGGTGCAGACCGATGGATGGCTCATCCAAGATATAGAGAACATTGACCAACTGACTGCCAATCTGCGTGGCCAAGCGGATGCGCTGACTCTCGCCTCCCGACAAGGTCATGGTGGCACGACCCAACGAGAGGTAACCCAGACCCACATCCAACAGGAACTGGAGGCGCGTACGGATCTCCTTGAGAATCTCTCCTGCCACCTTCAACTGCCTCTCGGACAAATGGTTAGGCAATTGAGCAAGCCACTCCTGCAACTCGACCAACGTCATGGCCGACACCTCGGCAATGTTCTTGCCGTCCAGCCGATAGTGCAAAGCCTCTTGATTCAGGCGCTGACCATAACAGACAGGGCAGTCGATTTCCGAACTGAACGACTCCGCCCAACGTCTCTCCTTGGCACTGGCATCTTCGCCAATAGAGTCGCGGATATACTTCACCAGACCTTCATACGGCATGGTCATCATCGAATAACCGCTATGCGACTCGTCGATGTGGTACGACTCGCCCGTACCATACAGGACACCGTTGATGGCCTCCTCGGGGATATCCGCGATAGGGGTGGCAAGGGTGCAGTTGTAAGTAGCCAGCAACGCCTCTATCTGCCAGAAAATCATGCTGTTCTTCTGTTTGCCCAAGGGGGCAATGCCCCCCTCGCCGATAGAGAGTTTCTCGTTCGGGATAATCTTGCTGCGGTCCACCTCGGTGACTCGGCCCAGACCATGACAATGAGGACATGCACCCATCGGCGAGTTGAACGAGAAGTCGTGTGGCGCCGGATCCTTGTAGGCCAATCCCGTGACTGGATCCATCAGCATACGGCTGTAATACTTAATCTGCTCCGAGTCATCCTTAGCCATCACCATGAGCATCCCTTCGCCCATACGCATGGCCAGTCGAACCGAGTCACGCAGACGATGTTCGTCGATGCCCGACACCATCATCTTGTCAACCACCAGTTCGATGCTGTGGTTCTTGTAACGGTCCAACTGAAGGCCATGCAGAATCTCGCGCATCTCGCCATCAATGCGGACATTGAGATACCCTTTCTTGCGCAACTGCTCAAAGAGTTCTCGGTAGTGGCCTTTGCGGTTACGGACCAGGGGCGACAACAGATAGACACGCTTGCCTTCGTAGTCCTTGATGAGCAAGTCAATGATCTGATCCTCACTGAATTTGACCATCCGTTCGCCACTCAGGTAACTGAACGCCTCTCCGGCACGGGCATAGAGCAGACGCAGGAAATCGTAAATCTCGGTCGTCGTACCCACCGTCGAGCGAGGGTTGCGGTTCACCGTCTTCTGCTCGATACTGATGACGGGACTCAAACCTGAGATTTTGTCCACGTCGGGACGTTCCAAGTTGCCCAGGAAGTTGCGTGCATAGCTGGAAAAGGTCTCTATATAGCGACGCTGACCTTCGGCATAGATAGTGTCGAAAGCCAGCGAAGATTTACCACTTCCCGACAAGCCAGTAACGACTGTCAGTGAGTAACTCGGTATAGTTACATCAATATTTTTCAGATTGTGCACTCGGGCACCAAGAACTTCAATACTCATTTAAAGAGACCTCAATAACGTATTTGGAGTTAGCAGGAGTTATTGGGAGATATAGGGAGTTAACTGACTTAACTACCAATAACTTCGATTAACTCCCCATTTCGCATCTGCGAAACTTGAGTCATTGCGCTTTCCAACCCAAGGCAGCAGCGCCCAGGATGGCAGACTCACTGGATTTGAGGGCCGAAGGTATCAACTTGACCTTGCCTTTCCAGTAAGGCAAGAGGTTGGCCTCCATGGCCTCACGTATCGGTTTCAACAGGAGGTCGCCCGACTGTGCCAATCCTCCGAAGAGCACGATGGCCTCGGGAGCCGAGAAACTGACAAAGTCGGCAAAGGCCTGACCCATGATGCGACCGGTATAGTCGAAAATCTCTTTGGCCAAGGCATCGCCCTTGATGGCAGCATCATAGACATCCTTCGAGGTGATGGCAGCGGGGTCCAAATCGCGTAACAAGCTGGCATCCTGACGAGTACTGAGCAACTCGACAGCCGTACGCGCCATGCCGGTAGCCGAACAATAAGTCTCCAGACAACCTTTCTTGCCGCAACCGCACTGACGACCGTCACGGATGGCACAGGTGTGTCCCAACTCGCCGGCGAAACCATCGCTGCCATAGACCAACTGACCGTTGACCACGATGCCAGAACCGACACCCGTACCCAACGTGATCATGATGAAGTCACGCATACCACGGGCCGCACCATAAGTCATCTCGCCGATGGCGGCAGCATTGGCATCATTGGTCACTGCCACAGGCAGGTCCAAGGCCTTGTTCAACATCTCGCCCAGAGGTAGGACACCCTTCCAGGGCAGGTTGGCGGCATTCTCGATATTGCCGCTATAGAAGTTTGCATTAGGTGCTCCGATGCCGATACCGGCTATCAGGTCGTTACCGCCCACCTCACTCATCAGTCGGCGGCAGGCCTTGACCAAGGCATCTGTAAAGTCCTCAAATTCTATATAATCGCGCGTCTTCAATGCTGCGCTGTTGACAACTTTACCAAGGGTATCCACCACACCTACTACGGTGTTCGTGCCACCCATGTCAACGCCTAATACATAAGGTTTACAATTTGACATGATATAATAAGGGTTATTATTGATTGCCGCAAATATACGTTTACTTTTTCAATTAACCAAGAATTTCGCTTGAAATTTATTATTTTTAACGAAAGAAGGACTCTTTGACAAGTGCAATCGAAGGAGTGATTCCAAGGAATTATCTGAATTTAACAGGCTATGCCTGTAGAGTAAACGGACAAAAGCGTCAATTCTCTACTTTTTATTGTAACGTCACTTTATTCTAACGTCCGTTAACTCCCTGAGTGAAACGATAACTCCAGTTAACTCCCATTAACTCCACCCCTGCCAATCAACGCAACTTCAATATCTGCCCCGGTCGGACATTGGCCGTAGTCAGTTTGTTGCGACGAATGAGACTGTGCACCGTCACTCCATACTGCTGAGAGATGGATTGCAAGGACTCGCCCCCCTTCACCAAGTGCGTAGGATATTGTTTGTCGGCCTTCGAACGCTTGGCCTGCAGATAGATGATCTCACCTTCGCGCAGACGGTATTTCTTGGGCAGGTCGTTCCACTTACGGAGTTGACGCTCCTTGATACCGAATTCGCGTCCGATGGTGGCCAGGTCATCATTTTTCAGGGTGCGGACGAACTTCAAGCCACGCCGGCCCGTGGTGGTGTAGAGTTTATGACCACGGTTGCCCAACGCGGTGGCGGGTGTCTTGCCAACGGTGCTGCCTCCCTTCTTCGTATCGTATTGATGCAGAGAGTATCGCTTGATGATGTCACAGAGCAATTCGGGGTACTTCGGGTTGGTGGCATAACCACATTTCTGCAACCCCTTGGCCCAACCCACATAGTCGGTAGGCGATAGTTTGAAGAGGGGTGCATAACGCGAATTGTCATGCAGGAACTTGGAGTGATGTTCAAAACCTTCGAGCACCGTCTTGAACTTACAGAACGGCTCGTTCGACTTGTCGTCGTCGCACCTCACCACGGGTCCGCTCCAACCTCGGTAGGCCTTGATGCCGAAGTGGTTGTTGCCCTTCACGGCAATGTAACTCGACCCGTAGCCACTCTCGAACATGCCTTGCGCCAACGTGATGCTGGCAGGAATGCCGTAGCGTTGCATCTGACGTTGTGCCTCGGCGGCATAGAGTCGGCAATATTCCTGCGCCGAGAGCCTCGGACCTTGGTCTGGACAGTTTCCACGTGCAGAAAGAGGGCCAAAAATACAGAGTTGAAGTAGAAAAACTACTACTAAGGCGGTAAAATCGTGAAATAATCTCCTAAACTTTTGGCGATTTGAATGTTTTGCCATATCTTTGCAAAAAGTTTTTAGTCATGAAAACCATTGAAATTTCCGCAAAGATACAAATTTGCAGCCACATAGAGCTAACAAATGAGCAAAAAAGTGTAGTCGAAGCCGCAAAAAAAGCAACTTCGGGCTCATATTCCCCTTATTCGAACTACAAAGTGGGCGCTGCCGTCCTCCTCGACAACGGCGTAATCATCACCGGCAGCAATCAGGAGAATGCCGCCTACCCCTCTGGCCTCTGTGCCGAGCGGACGGCTCTCTTCTATGCCGGTGCCAACTATCCCGACGTTCCCGTACGCAAACTGGCCATCATCAGCAGGCAGGGCAACGAGTTCGGCAAAGAGGTCTGCTCTCCTTGCGGCTCCTGCCGTCAGGTCATTTGCGAGTGTGAAGCCCGTTATGGTTCTCCCATCGAGATCCTGCTTTGCTCCGACACCGAGGTCTATGTCATCCAGGGCATCGAAGCCCTCCTCCCCTTCGGCTTCGGCCCCAAGGAACTGAACAAGTAATCCACTCGCTTGAACGCGGACAACACGGATGTAACGGATTCGGACGGAATCCTTTCTTCCTCTGTTTCTGTCCCGAGTCCGTCCTCGACAACATTTATACCCTCCACCCTTTCGCCATCTTGGCTACGGGTGGAGGGTATTTCTTTAATACTGTTATTCAACTACGCTTAAACTTTTCTCTTCCAAAAGTGGGCAATCCGCTACAGTGCTACAGAAGAAATGGGAAGGGGAACTCCGTTTTCAAAATAACAGGGGAAAAGGAGTACCAAAGGCACGACAGAACGCGCAGAAGGCGCAACAGCCTTCAGCCCAATGGCAACGCCTTAGGTTTATCATTGAGGCATAGGAAGAGGGAGATTACAGACTATCACAAACTTTAATTCTAAATTAACGAAAAAAGCCTAACAACCCCAAAGTCCATATTATCCATATTAAAAACAGATTATATAACTCCAAAATTATTCCCAATATTATTAAGATACCATTAATGGATATAAACGTCCAATCCATTATTTTTACTACTTTAGGTGGAAAGCATTTAACTAAAATCCAATGTATCAAACAAAAAAACAATAGAATACCATTTCCAATTACGGGGACAATCATTGTTTTAATATCTATGTCACCTACACTCACAAAATACTGTATTGTGTTATATAGGGAGCACACTATTATAAAACAATAAAAATAATTCATTCTATTTAATATATTAGATTTCATAGATTTTTAAGTTTATTGGAAATACTCTGAATTTTATTTTCTAAAGAATGCAATTTCGTTTCCAAGTGGTTAATTGTGGAATCCCAATATCGTTGAAGTATGACCATTCACTACCATGCGGTTATTTCCATGATAGTCTTGGATATAGTAATGGCAATCCACCAACTGTCCCTGTCCATCGAATGAATAGTAGCCACCTCCGAAACGATACATTTCAGGCACGCCTTTTCTGCTTGGAAAGGGCTCCTTCCAAGAATATCTCAGAAGTTCATCCGTGAAGTCAAGGGCAATGGGATTGCGTTCTTTCGTCATGGCTCAAATGTTTCTCGGGTGCAAAATTACAACATTTTTCGGACTTCTCCAATAATTTACGTCAAAAATAATCGCTAACCATTGAGTTCATTCGCTTCCCATTCGTTCGACAATTATTGACAGCATCATTCCACGTTAGTGCGGATTATATGTCTCGCCCTTCCTCTAAATTAGAGTTATTACTTTGATAGGGGAAGGACACCCCATCGGGGCAAGGAGCAAATAGCCCAAGACAACGCCCTACCCTTTATACACATCTTTGACGATTTTAAGCATCTCACTTTTTGAGTGCAGTTATTTCGTTTGTTTCGAAAGTTTCGTGTTCTCTCTAAAAAGAATGTATATTCGCTATCTTACCGTACCGCTTGAACTTGCTTTATATTAGGACGAGAAAACGTCTGTTGGAAAACGAACGAGCGCGTCGAGTTCTCCTCCTTCTGCACCCGCTTAACTCCCGTTGACCTTCGGCTTACCTTCTGCCTTCTTTCTCCCTTTAAAAGGCAGCAAAAAGGGAGAAGGTCGGATTTTGGTCAGGGGGAGGAAGTCCGCGACAGAAGTTAGTGGACGGAAGTGCACAAGGGACGATGTTGGACGCCGACGGAGAGGGAGGCTCTGGAAATCCCGAGTTATCAACACTTTTTTTGACCCATTTTGAGGGTAAAAATTCAAAACGTGCACGGAAACAAAGAGCAGAGAAGAAAGAGTGTATTTTAAATCAAATTAAAAATTTACACCAACAGTTATCAACACTCTAAATCAAGCATTTCCGCGACAAAAAACGGGTCAAA
>CACYQQ010000090.1 GCA_902776605.1 uncultured Bacteroidales bacterium
TTGGCAAAAGGAAGGTCCGCGACGGTAAGTTTCATGGGCCGGATGCCGGCATATTCTGCGGCCGTAGTGTCCACCGAGATGTCGCCCTCCAGCACCAGCAGATTCTGCTCGTGATATTCTTTGATTTGAATGTCGGAGGGGTTGACTCCGAAGTTGGTTGCAGTGATACTGAGCATAGCGGTTCTATTCGGTAATGGCCATGGCAACGGCCGTGTCAAACATCTTGAAGGAAAGGTTTTTCATTCCGGAGAGGTCATCCACCTTGATGGTGCCCTTCTCGGTGGCTGTCCGGTACTCCATCTTGACCAACTGGATGGAAAGTCCCTGGCCTCCATTGAAATTGTCGAGGCAATAGGCGTCGAAAGCGGGAATCTCAGCCGGGCGGCTCTCCGGAATGAAGGTCACGGTGCTCTTGCCGTAGATGCCAGTGGTCCCGGAACAAGCTGCCATGGCTGGACTGGGAATGAGCTCCAGATCGAAGTCGCTGAATGTCTCGTACCTGCCACCGTTCAAGGCCTCCTGTGCCAGACGCAGGCGGCCTGGCACATCCGGCGTGGCATCGAAGTCGCGCACCAGATAACCAAAGGAGAACACGTAGTTGGCGGTGTTCTCGAACCCGTCCCCACGCTCATCCTTAGGAAGCATCCAGTAGCCGCCTTCAAGGCGAGACTCCGTGATGCCGCCCAGCTTGTCATTGCCGTAGTTGTACGAAGCGATAACCGGGACGTCAGCATTTACATCATCTGGAAGTGTATCGAAGAAGGCCTCCCAGTCCAGGTTCCGGAACGCCCACGAGACACCGTCGAACATCATATGGTAGAAGATCCATTTCTCGAATACGACGCAGATGGTGTAGGAAGTGTCGAAACGGAGCGCATTGTCTTCCGAGGTAGCCGTGATGCGTTTCTCCTTGGTGTAGAACGATACATATTCGTGTTGCCCCTCGATGTAGAGGAGGTCATCGTAGTTGATCTTGTAGAGTTTGTAGTCGGCCTTGACCAACAGGAAATTCTCGTTCTTGTCCTCCTGTTCGGGGGTAGATGCGACGGGTTTCGTTTCGGTTGGGGCAGGACTGTCTTCTCCTTCGGCCGAAGGATTGAGGGTCGAAAGGCGCACGCGAGCCTTCTGCACGGCCTCCATGAAACGGGGCAGGGCTATCGGCTTGAGCAGGTAATCAACGGCCGACACCTCATAGCTCTCCAGGGCATATTCCGAATAGGCCGTGGTGAAGATGATGGCAGGCACCTCCTTGCAGGTTCGGGCAAAGTCCAACCCATTCAGGTCGGGCATGTGTATGTCCAGCAGGAGGATGTCAATAGGTTGTTGCTTGATTATCTTGAAAGCCTCGAAGGCGTTGGGGCAACTGCCTACCAACTCCAGGTCGGGAATCTTTTCAACATATCCTTGTAGCAGCTTGCGTGCCAGAAATTCGTCATCGACGATTAGGACTTTGTACATAGGGATAAAATGTAAGGTAATAACTCACTCGCAAGTGGGTGCTTGCTTTTTTTTATGTGCCTCTTTATCTTCCTTTCGCCGCCTTTTGATGGCCGTTTGCGAAAGTTTATTGCAAATATATATAGAATGGTTCGTTCTTCCAAATTTCGGCTACAAAAAAACAACCTCAGCTCCTCAAAGTTGCTTTTCTGCGATATGTAACTTTCATAATCTGCCGAAATCCGGAGGCGAAAGTTTCTTGCCCTTGCCCTCGTTTCCTTTTGTTTCTTCGATTGTCTTTATTGTGCCACCCTTCGATTTCCTTTTTATCTTTATAGTGTCATCCTTCGGTCACCCTTCGGAATGCCTTCGGGAACCCCTTTGCTTTTTTGAGTCGCTTCTTTCCTCCTCCTTCCGATTGGCTCCTTTCACCCTTCGTTGAAGGGTATTATGAGCCTATTATGAAGGTATTATGAGCTCTTAAGGAAATTGTCGCACATTCTGGACGAAAGAACCGTTTTGAGGATATTTTTGGAAAGAGATTTGGAGATTTCGGAAAAACCACCTATATTTGCAACGTCTAATAGTAGATTTTTAGCGATGAGCAAATATGAGATTCCTTTTCTGACGGCTTGTATCCATGCTTTTGGACAACGGTTTGCCTTGCCGAGGCAAGCCGCCTTCCAGTATCTGCACAAGTACAAGGGCTTGGCCTTCCTCATTGAGTTCTACGATGTGGAACACTTGCAATCTATGGACGAAACCATCGATGACCTGCTCATCGTCTGCCAAAAGAATGGAGGAACATTGGCATGAGACTATATCACGGTACAAATCAAGATATTGAGAAGATAGACCTATTTGCATAAAATAGAAGTGAAAGCACTATGAACCAACCAACCCATCATCAGATAGCCGAGTATTTGACCAATCATGCTCTAAGTGAATTGGTTAAATATGTCATGGAGGATACAGGTTGTTCTATTGAACAAGCCATGGAGCGGGTTTATAACTCTCCCCTTATGCCTGCTTTGCAAGACGAGGAGGCCGAGCTCTATGTGCAAAGTCCTGCCTATCTGTACGAGTTGCTGAATGACCCACAAGGGTTGAAGCTCAGTTAATCCAATCTTTCATTAGAAATATAGCATTGGTGCCTTGCAACTATACGTTTGCAAGGCACCAATGTATTTTGAAAGTTGCTCATGGCTTGGAAAGTGGGGAACGGGTTAACCTACTTCGCCCTTTACTCCCTACTCTTGTCTGCTAAATGTCATACAAAGAGAAACCCGCAAAGCGAAATTGTTCAATCTCAGACGTACTTATATTGTTCAGATTTCTCGAGCTCCTCTGTCAGACATGGTTCAGGATGTACGCTCTCCCTCCCTCGCTATTTTGATAGGGTCAATTTTTGGTTTATAAATGGTCTTGATTCGGTGATTGATTTCAGTTGGTTCAACCTTGCACCAATCAATACCCAATCGATACCCAATCGATACCCGACTACTACCGCGATAGGGGATGAAGAGACCTTTGAAGTCAAACTACTATACTCATTACCCTTTACTCATTACCCTTTACTCATTACCCTTTACCCTTTACTCATTACCCTTTACTCTTTACCCTTTACCCTTTACTCATTACTCTCTACTGCATCGCAGAGATGTGGAGTTCGATGCGGAACGTGGTGTCGGTAGTGGTGACGTCGATGGTGGCCTTTTCGCCAAAGAGGAGGGCCATTCGCTGGCGCACATTTTCCAAGCCGATGCCGGTGCGTTCCTTATCTTCAGCGGTGGCGGAATGGGGTGGGATGGAGTTCTCGGCAACGAAGGTGAGGTCCTTGCCTTTCTGGTGGAGCGACAGGTGGATGTAGGCGTCGGGTTGGTCGCCTATGCGGCTGTGTTTGAAGCAGTTCTCCACCATGGGTTGGAACACCATCGGGGGAATCATGTAGGAGGGATTCTCAATCTGGCAATCGAACTGAATGTCGGGTTTCTGCTCCATGCGAATCAGGCGGAAGTCGATGAAGTTGTTGATGTAGGCGACCTCCTTCTGGAGGGGAACACGATCCGACCGGCAATCGTCGGTCACATAACGGAGCATCTCGCTCAATTTCATCACCGAGTCGGGCGCCTTCTCGTCTTGCAAGAGGGTAAGGGAATAGATGCAGTTGAGGGCATTGAAGAGGAAGTGGGGATTGATCTGCGCCTTGAGGTACTTCAACTCCAGTTGTGTGCGGCTCTCGCGTTGCAACTGGTTGAGGCGTTCCCGTTCGTCGAGCAACCAGGTGATGGTGGTGATGGCCATGGTGATGAGCAGGAGGACGATGTACTTGGCGTGAAGCCAATTGCGCTGATTCTCACCTCGTTGAATGGAGGCTTCCACCTCGGGCGAATGGCGGAACATCTTTCGTTCGATGAGTTCGGAGACGAAGAACAAGTCCGCTTCGGTGGCCACGACCGAGACGACAATGAGCAGAAGCAAGCAGGAGAAGTAGAAGATCCCCTGGTGGCGATGCAGAGCCTTTGGCGCAAGTTGGTACTTGATGAAGGCCCAGACAAGCAGCATCGGGACGATGGTCATGTTGGAGATGATCATGGCCGCAAAAGCTGTTTGGTGGGAGGAGGCCGAAATCCAGAAGACGGCATAGATGCCCATCCACCCGAAGAGGGAAGGATATTGCTGGATGAGGGATAACAGTACGGCAGGCTTTTTCAAAACGGGGAGTTTAAGGGTTAATGTTGACGGAATTACACAGCGCAAAGATAAGGCTTTTTCGTTAATTATGTTCATTCCAGTGTGAAAAATAATTAATATTTCAAGAATTGGGAAATTTTGATTGAAAAAGTCGTGGTTTTGATTGAAACATGTTTTGCCTATACCTATTTATTAATTATCTTTGCTGAGGTTTTTGAGCAATATATAGGGGATTTCTATCAATTTTCGAAATAGTTTCAATAGATTGTCTCCCATGATTAACCTCTTGATCGGGATATATGGAAGTTCCCCCAAACGAATTCAGGAACGAAGAAATTTCTAAACAACAGCATAAAGAAAATGAAAAATTGTTACAAGGTATTGTCCGTTGGTATGTTGATGGCCGCCTGCAGCTTGACGAACCCCGTGAAGGGTCAGTCGCAGGATAGCATCAGCATGAATCTGGATAATGTGTTGACGATTGCCCTGAGTGATAACCCAGACATTCAGGTGGCTAATCGTACTATCGAAATCAAGAAATATGCGAAGAAGGAGACCATGACGGGATTGTTCCCTACGGTCGATTTTACGTTGGCTGGCATGAAGGGAGTCATCATCCCTGAGGCCAACTTAGGCGGTATGAAGATCAAGATGGGAACCGAGAAGTCCTACACTTGGTCGGGTACTGCCACGCTGCCCCTTGTCGTTCCTCAACTTTGGGAGAGCCTCAAGATTAGTCAGCGTTCGGTAGAACTGGCTGTAGAACAAGCTCGTAGCAGCAAGATAAGCACCCTGTCGGCCGTCAAGAAGGCCTTCTTCCAACTCCTCTTGGCGCGCGACAGTTACGAGGTGTTGAAGAATTCGTATGACTTGGCCGAGGAGAATCTCTCTTTGACCCGCAATGGCTATAAGTTCGACCGTGTGGCAGAATTTGATACCTTGTCTGCTTATGTTCAGAAGGTGAGCATCGAACCTAACATGCTCTCGATGAAGAATACCTTGGCCTTGGCCGAGATGCAGCTCAAGGTGTTGATGGGTGTGGATGTGAATGAACCCATCCGCTTCGAGGGTCATTTGAAGGACTATGAGGAGAAACTCTTCAGCGACCTGATGCTCCTGAAGGAGGAGGATGGAGTCGACCAGAACTCTCAGTTGGTACAGATTGACCTCCAGAAACAACAGTTGGTGCTCTCCGAGCGATTGAACAAGTTGGGTTATATCCCAACGGTGGCCTTGCAGTTCAGTATGAACCGCAACTACTCTGGTTTCATGGGGTATGCCACTACGGCCAACTTGACCTTGGCGCGCAACTGGACCATCTTCGACGGCCTTTCTAAGTATATGAAGACCAAACAGAACAAGTTGAACATCCAGAACCTGGAGCAGCAACGCGAGTATATCAAGCAGCAGTTGGAGATGTCTATCGCCTCTTCACTCAATACCATCGAGACGGCTGCGGAACAGGTGGTTGCCAACAAGTCTTCCATCTATGCTTCCGAGCGCGCCTACGAAATCAGTGCCAAGCGTTATGAAATCGGTTCGGGCACTCAGTTGGAGTTGAGCAACAGCGCCAATACGTTGCAACAGAATAAGTTGAACTACGTTCAGGCTATTTACAACTTCGTTTCGGCTCAGGCAACCTTGGAGGAGACCTTGGGTAAGATTGTGACCGATAAGTGATTCATTTAGAAAAATAAAAATATACAACAGATATGAAAAAGTCAATCGTTTTAGTTCCTGCCTTGGCTGCCGTCCTCTTGACGGGTTGTATGGGTTCCAAGGAAACACCAACTACCTTCAAGTCCAACGATGCTCTGGAGGCAGTCAATGTGAAGAGCAAGACTGTCAATGCCCGTGAGGTAGAACAGCTCATTGAGTTCTCTGCCAACGTTCAGGCAGATGTGACTAACAACATCGCTCCTCAGCAACCTTCCCGTATCCGCAAGATTTACACCGAGGTGGGCCGATATGTCAGTAAGGGTGATTTGCTGGTCGAGTTGGACGACAACAATTTGGCACAGATGGAGATTTCGCTGGCACAGCAGCGTATTGAGTTCACCCGTACGGAGGAACTCTACAAGATTGGTGGTGTGTCAAAGTCTTCTTATGAGCAGGCAAAAGCCTCTCTGGATGTGAACGAACGCCAGTATAAGAATATTGTCGAGAATACCAAGCTGTTGGCTCCAACCGACGGTATTGTTACCGCCCGTAACTATGATGCCGGTGACCTCTACAGTGGTGCTCAGCCAGTCTTGGTGGTCGAGAAGATTACTCCTGTCAAGATTCTGTTGGACGTGAACGAGCAGTATTACAAGAGCGTCAAGGTGGGTATGCCTATCAGCAACATCACCATCGATGCCTATCCAAACGAGACTTTCGAGGGCCGTGTCAGCATTGTTTATCCTACGGTCAATGCCGCTACTCGTACCTTCCAGATTGAGGTGCAGATTGCTAACCTCAAGCAGCGTGTCCGCCCAGGTATGTTTGCCCGCGTGACCTTGAACTTCGGTACGGCTAACCGCGTGTTGGTTCCAGATCAGGCTGTCGTCAAGCAGAGTGGTTCGGGTGAGCGTTTCGTTTATGTCATCAGCAATGGCAAGGCCTACCACAAGACCATCGAACTGGGTCGCCGTCTCGGTGCCGAGTATGAGGTGCTGAGTGGTGTGGAGGATGGTGCCGAGGTCGTTGTCTTCGGTCAGACGCTCCTTTCGGACGGTCGTGACGTGAATGTGCTGAAATAATATAGTGGATACAAGCAGTTGTCTATGCATTAACCCTTAAAATAAGCAAATTTAGATATGTCATTATATGAAGGTGCGGTCAAACGACCGATTATGACCTCGCTGGTGTTTATCGCCATTGCCATATTCGGCCTCTTCAGCTTGACGAAGTTGCCTATCGACCTCTACCCAGATATCGATACCAACATGATCATGGTGATGGAGACCTACGCTGGCGCATCGGCCGAGGATATTGAGAACAATGTGACCCGACCTCTGGAGAATACGCTCAACTCGGTGAACTACCTGAAGCACATCACCTCCAAGTCGATGGAGAACTATGCGCTCATCACCATGGAGTTCGAGTATGGTCACGACATTGACCAGTTGACCAACGATGTGCGCGATAAGTTGGACATGATTTCGACGGCTCTGCCGGATGCGGCAGGAACGCCTATCATCTTCAAGTTCTCGAGCGACATGATTCCTATCTTGGTGTTGAGTGCTCAGGCTCGCGAGAGTTCGGAGGCGCTCTACAAGATTCTGGATGACCAGGTTTGTAATCCTATTGCCCGTATTGCCGGTGTCGGTTCTGTGTCGGTGACCGGTGCTCCGGAACGTACCATCTACGTCTATTGTGAGCCAGAGAAATTGGAGGCCTATAACCTGACCATTGAGAGCATCTCCGAGAAGATTTCGATGGAGAACCGCAATGTGCCTGGTGGTTCTTTCGATACAGGGAACAACGCCTATACGCTCCGTGTCAAGGGTGAGTTCAACGACCCGAAGGAGATGGAGAATATCGTGGTTTCGACCATGGGCAGCAAGGTGGTCTATCTCAAAGATGTGGCCACGGTAGCTGATACTCTCCAGGAGCGTTCGCAGAAGGTTGTCACTTATTTCACGAATGAGAATGACCCGAAGGGCTTCTCTGGCGAGCGTGGCGCCATGATTATCGTGCAGAAGCAGTCGGGTGCCAACTCGGTTGCTATCTCGGAGAAGGTGCTCGAACTCTTGCCTAAGTTGCAGCTCACCTTGCCTTCGGACATCACTATCGGTGTGATTGTCAATACTTCCGAGAATATTTACGCTACCATCGGTTCGTTGGAGGAGACTATCGTCTTTGCAATGATATTCGTTGCCATCGTCTGCTTCCTCTTCTTGGGCCGTTGGCGTGCTGTGGTGGTCATTGTCATCACCATTCCTCTCTCTCTGATTGCTTCGTTTATCTACTTGAGTGCTACGGGTTCGTCACTCAACATGATTTCGCTCTCTTGTTTGAGCATCGCTATCGGTAATGTGGTGGATGATGCCATCGTCGTCCTGGAGAATGTGACCAACCACATCGAACGAGGTTCGGATCCGAAGCAGGCGGCCGTACATGGTACCAATGAGGTGGCCGTCTCCGTTGTGGCTTCTACGTTGACCATGATTGGCGTGTTCTTCCCATTGACCATGGTGACGGGTATGGCCGGTGTGCTCTTCAAGGAGTTGGGTTGGATGATGTGTATCATCATGACCGTATCTACCACTTCGGCGTTGACTTTCACACCAATGCTCTGTTCGTTGATGCTCCGACTGAAGAAGCGCGAGACCTGGTTCAGCCGTTGGTACAATCACTTCGTGGTGCGTGGCATGTTGGACAAACTCGATGTCTGGTACGGCAAGCGTATTGACTGGGCTGTCCGTCATCGTACTACCATGACCGTTGCCATCATCATCTTCTTCATCCTCTCTATCTTGCCCGCTGTGATGGGGCAGATTGGTTCAGGCTTCTTCCCACAACAGGATTCCGGTCGTATCTCAGTCTCTTTGGAGTTGCCTATCGGTACTCGTCAGGATCGTGCCGATGAGATTGCCAACGAATTGGCTACCATGTGGATGACACGTTGGGGAACTATCGACAAGAAGGTGCTCAAGGCTTGTAACTTCTCGACCGGTCAGGCCGATACCGACAATACCTTTGCTGCCATGCGTAACAATGGTACGCACATCATCTCGTTCAACATCTCTATGTACAAGGTGAAGGATCGTCTGATGAACCTCTCCATGTACGATGTCGGCAAACAGATGCGTGAGGACTTGAAGGCTTATCCTGAGTTGGTCAAGAAGAACGTCATCGAGGGCGGTCAGCAAGGTATGGGTGGTCAGACCACGGCTCAGTTTGAGGTTTATGGTTATGACTTGGCTCAGACGGACTCGTTGATCCGCATTCTCAAGGATTCTATGTCAACGCTGCCAGGCGTCAGCCAGAGCATGATTTCCCGTTCTGACTATCAGCCGGAACTTCAGGTCGATTTCGACCGCGAGAAGTTGGCTCTCTACGGCATCAACCTGACCACGGCTGGTACCTTCATCCGCAACCGCTTTAACGGTTCGAATGCCTCTTACTTCCGTGAGGATGGTGAGGAGTACAACATCATCGTACGCTACAATCCTGAGGTGCGTGAGAGCGTGGAGACCATCGAGAATATCATGCTCTACGGTACTCGTACCAACGAGCGCGGTATGACCGAGGTCTGCAAGGTACGTATCAAGGATGTCGGCAAGGTGGTAGAACGCTTTACCTTGCCAACCATCGAACGTAAGGATCGTCAGCGTGTCAACACGCTCTCTTGTGTCGTCAATGCCGATGAGGCTACTTTGGGTGACGTGGTAGATGCAGGTAAGGGCTTCATCGAGAGTATGCGTAAGCAAGGCCTCTTGTCGGGCGATGCCGATATTCAGGTTTCCGGTTCGTACGAGGATCAGCAGGATTCGTTCCGTGACCTCGGTATGTTGGCCCTGCTCATCTTGATTGTGGTCTTCATCGTGATGGCGGCTCAGTTCGAGTCTTTGTCCGACCCATTCATCATCATGTTGATCTCTATTCCGTTCACCTTGGGCGGTGTCATTCTGGCCTTGTGGATAACGGGTGTCGAACTGAACGTCATGTCTATGCTGGGTGCCATCATGTTGATTGGTATCGTGGTGAAGAACGGTATCGTGCTTATCGACTATATTCACCTTCTTCGTGAACGTGG
>CACYQQ010000091.1 GCA_902776605.1 uncultured Bacteroidales bacterium
AAGTGCACATCTTGGCCAAATATGCACCACAAGAAGTGCATATTCTTATAATAGGTACACCCAAAGAAGTGCATCTGACGAAAAACTTAAAAGTTATCCTTTTAACCGTTAGGCAATAATAATCGAGTAGGAGGTAAACACTAATGGCAGGTGTTTATCTCCTGTTTTCGTGATATCTATATAGCAAGTCACATCTGTATAAAGAGACACACTGAACGAACCGAAACATCTTTCAACAGGCCGCATAAACAGAGCAAGATTTTTCGCTCAACTCAGACCGACCCTAAATCGTATGCACGCACCCCCACCCTCGCGCTTTGGATACGGTCAAATTTTGGTCTATAATTGGTCTCCATTCGGTGATTGATTTCAGTCGGTTCAACCTTGCGCCAATCGATATCCAATCAATACCCAATCGATACCCGACCATCATCCGAACAAGACCGCGAGGTGGGATTGAAAGGGGATCAAGGAGGGATTAAAGGGGATTGTGGGAGGGATTAAAGGGGGATTGTGGGACGAATTACATCTCGTTAGAATAGGTCTCCACGGGGCAAGGAAGGTTGTTCTGGAGAGCACGGCGCACGGCATCATTATCGGGGATTGTGACACTCTCCAGCAGGGGGCAGTCTCGAAAAACACCGTAGCGGACAGAACGCAGGGTACGAGGCAGACGGACGTGTTGCAAGGTGTGGCAACCTCGGAACATATAGGCTCCAATAATATCGGAATTCGTATGATATTCAAAACGATAGAGGGAATCGGGGACAACTTCAATTAGACGACGTTCGCCCTCTTGGAGGTATTTCACGTCCTTGATGGTCAACCATTGGTCATGAGTCAGTTCTGCAAACTTGTAAGTTACGCCGTGCCAAAGGAAATGGAAATCACTACGGGCGGCATCCATACTATAATAACAGGCGGTGTCGGAGACGATTCGGGCATCCGAAAGGTCCAGTTGCGACAAGGCTCCCCGCCAAGAGACGCCGTCGAGCGTCGAGATGCCACCTGCCATCTGCCGCAGCAGGCGAATATCGGTACCATTGAGAAAACCTGTCACACGCAGACGTCCTATGTTGACTCGCTGTATGGAACTCAGCAAGGTCGTCAACTGTCCGGCCTCGGCACAATGAACGGTGTCCCATTGCTGTTCCTCGGGTGTCGGGGCAGTAATATGCAGAATGGCTTCAAAGAAATAGGAACCTTCGCCCAACTTACGCTGGGGTGTGAGGAAGCGGTACCAACCATCGAAGTTTCCGCTCCAACCCATATTGAGGTGAAAGAAATCCTCGTAGCAACCATCGCACAGAAGGATGTGATTGCTGCTTGCCAGGAGACAAGGTCGATGCTGGATAAGGTCCTGAAAAATCAACCAGAAAAGGTCCTGTTCGGTCATATTCCGGTACTTGGACAATCGGGGCGAAAAACCCAATTCGTGCACCAAGGCATCATAGACATTGTCGATGGTCGAACTGGTGGCTTTCGGTCCGTAGTTGGCCTTCACCGCCAATCCGATACGTGCCAACAATGGCATAAAAAAAGCGGTGTCACCCTTCGGAGCAGGAAATGCCAAAGGGGCCTTACTCCAATCGAGCCAGTCCGAGGGGTAGTGATGGAAGGCCATGAGTTGGCCAACAGCGGTAGGTCCACAACCCGAGATACTGCCTTCGGGAACGCCCGCCTGATGACGAAGGTGAAACTGACGCCATTTGATGCCTTGGAGTAAGGCTTTGACCGAACGAGGAGAAAAATAGGACTTGCCTTCGGGCGGCAAAGTGCCGTTGCGCATCAAGGTCAGCGTTGTATCGTAATATTGCAAAAGCCCATCTATACCACTATCGTACATATCATGCGCTCGTGTCGCACCCATGGAGAAACCCAAGACAGGACTCCGAAGAAAGGCGGCCGCTGAGTCGCGTGCCACCACCACAAAGAGGCGGTGCGGCCAATCGTTGAGGAAAACGACGTTGCGTGTCAACATACCCACCGAAAGTTCGATATCCGCTGGTTTGGGGGCTCCATGACGAATCAGGAAATCCGTTGCCGTGGCCAGAACTTTTGCACGTTCGGACGACGACATCTGAACCGTTACACGCTTCCCCTTTGGCCTCGCCTCTAAGGGGCTACCCAACAACAAACCGACCAGCAGGAGAACAACGAGTTTTATGCGCATACGGGAACGAGGTTAATCTTGATTCTGTGGCAAGAGCAGGTTGAGCAACACCGCCAGGACGAAAGCCACGGCGACACAATTCTCGGCAAAGATGCTCTTGACGATATCGGGGAAGAGGGCAAAGATCTGAGGCACAGCCGTAAAGCCCAAGCCAACACTGAGCGAGAGGGAGACAATCAACATATTACGTTGACAGAAACCGCACTTGGACATCATCTCGAAGCCGGCAAAGACAATAGATCCGAACATGATGATGGTGCAACCGCCTAAAACACATTGGGGTACGGTGGCAAGCAAGGAACCGATGGCGGGAAAGATGCCACACAAGATCATGATGCAAGCGCCGATGCCTATGGTGAAACGATTGACCACCTTGGACATGTTGATGAGGCCGACGTTCTGACAGAAAGTGGTGATGGGGGTGCATCCAAACATACCTGCCATGCTGCTGACAATGCCGTCGCACGCAATGGCGCCCGAGATTTCTCGTTGGACAGGCGGGCGATGCAGGGCGCCGGAAGTGAGGGCCCAAAGGTCACCGATATTCTCGGTGGCAGCTACCAGGAAGATGGCAAAGATCGAAAGAATGGTGCCGATGTGGAACTCGGGTTTGAAAGGCAGGAAAGTGGGCAACGAGATAACTTCCACATCACGCATAGCGCTGAAATCGACCATCCCCATACAAAGGGCTACGATATAACCCACAACGAGTCCGACCAAGACGGAAAGGGAACGGAAAGGACCTTTGGCAAAGACCTGTGTCAAGAGACAAACCATCAGCGTGATGGTGCCGACCGTCCAGTTCTGCCAAGAACCGAAGTCGGCGGCTCCTTGTCCGCCAGCAAAGGAGTTGGCGCCAATAGGCAAAAGCGAAAAGCCGATGGCAGTGACCACGGTGGCCGAAACGACAGGTGTGATGATGCGCAACCAATATTTGGCCAACAGACCTAACACGCCTTGCAACAAACCGCCCACAATGACGGCTCCCATCAACGCCGACATGCCTTGGGTGGTGGCGATGGTGATGGACAACGACAAGAAAGTGAAACTGATGCCCATCACGATAGGAAGACGTGCTCCCACTCGCCACAACGGATAGAGTTGTACCAATGTACCGATACCCGCTATGACCATGCAGTTCTGTATCAACAGTGCCGAGAGAGCCGGTTCGACTCCTGCCACATTGGCCAAAATAATGATGGGTGTGATATTGCTGACAAACATTGCCAGCACATGTTGCAAACCGAATGGCAGGGCCTGCAAAACCGGCACTCGGCCATCCAACTGATAGAGGTTGCTCATAGTGATATTCAACGGTATTTATCAGTGAAGCTAACGGGAGTTAATAAGTTGAAAATTGAAAATTGGAAAGTGAAAGTAAAAGTTGAAAAAACTTGCTTTCTGTTAGTGCCGAAGGCTATTAGCGGGCGAAGCACCTTTAGCGGCTTGAAGAGACCATTAGCTCTATTTTGCCTCCAGAACTATCGTCCGTTCACTCCACAGCCACAGGCTGTTAACTCCTTATAACTACCGTTAACTTCATGAAATTAAATTTTTTATCGCATTACTTCTTTATCACCACATTATGGTATTGTATGGTGAAATTCTCCGACATATAAGGTTCAAATTTGCGGTTCGACTTCGACAAGTCCTCCAGACGCTTGATGATGGACTTCTCCATGCCCGAGGGTTTCTCTTTTCCCTCCTCGATTTGTTTTTTGACTTCAGCCAACATCGCTTCCAAGTCGAAAGGTACGGGTGACGGCAATTCGACCAAAAGGACCGGCAAGTAAATATCCTCGCCAATGCTTCGGAGTTCCAGACGACTCTCACCATTTTCCTTGGATTTGGTCTCCAGACGGAGCAGGCTCCAGACATCCTCCATGATATAATAACGGCAAGAATAGAGGAGGGTATCACCTTGCATTCTCTTGTATTCCAAGATGTCAACGACATGACCTTGCTCCTCGATGGTTCCCACCAACTTATAACGGTTGGCATCCTTCTTGGCCATCTTCAAGGCATAGGCGATACCACTTGTTGCACTCTCAAAAGGATCGTGACGAACCAACTTGAGGCATTGCTCCTGCTGCTTCTTCGTGAGTTCGGGAGTCGTTTTCACAAATTCGTCGTCCAGGTATTTGAGCTTTTCCTTGGAATAATCAATTCGATACCGAACATCCAGATCGACGACAGGATTTTGGAAAACCAAATCGACCACAGCGCCGAAGCCTGTCATCTTCATCGCCCCTTTCAATACGAAATACAGCATCTTGGGCAGTATCATAGGGATGAAATCCATGTCCTGGGAATGCAGCGACAACTGCACGTTGGCATCGAAATGCTGAACTCGTTTGCAGTTCAATTTGGCTTGGTCGAGCACCTTCTGGAAGAGATAGACCGAGACATCCTCGCCATTGGGGGTAATGAAGACATTGGCCAACGTGATAGGTTCTTCCTGCATCGTCACGTTTAGCGTGGCAGGTTGATTGGAAGGGAAATGGACCACCTCTTTGTGGGTACTATATCCCACGAAGGAGACTTCGACGGCACATTCGTCCAACGGGATGCCGTCCAAAAGGAAGTAACCCTCCTTGTCACATACCGTGCCCTGCCCCGTGGCTGGCACATAGATGGATGCAAACGAAGCGGCATGCAACGAATCGGACAACAGGACTCGCCCCTCCACCCGATGCGTGTTGGCAAACAAGGGTTCTACACTCAAGCAGCAAATCGCCCACACGCACACACTCAGTAATGATTTTAAGTTCATGTTAGTAATATATTAGAATGATTTCTCACAGGGAAAAGAGATTTCATCCCCGTTCCTTTCGGAGTACGAAAACGATGAATTTCGCTATTCCCTGAGACATATTTTTCATACTTTTAGAGTCGTCCTGCCGCTTTCTTGTACTTGGTAGCAGCCACAAAGAGGTTGGCTCGCGAGTTGGCCAACTTGGCATAAGCCTGTTGCCAAAGGGTCTGTGCCTCAAGCAAATCGCTGAGTGACTCGGTGCCAAGGTTGTAGCTGGAACGGCTGCATCGGAGGTTCTCTTCAGTCTGAGCAAGGCTCTTCTGCGCCAACTGAACTTCCAAGTATGCCTCGTCCAGATTGTTGGCGGCCTGTGCCAACTCCAAGTTCATCTTCTCGACCAGTTCATCTTGCTCCAACTGAACACGCTCGGCTTCCAGACGGGCAGACTTGATCTTGTTGATACCCGCATTGGCATGGTAGAGAGGGATAGAGACATTGAGCATGACTCCGGCAGCCGGTTTGTTGAACAACTTACTGCCTGCCACCTCCAAGCCATCGATATAACTATAGGAGGCGCCCAAAACGACCTGAGGCAGGTAGGCCGAGCGCTCTATCTTGACCTGCTTGGCAGCGAGTTCGGACTTCATCGCCAAGACGTTATACTCAGGACGATCGGTGATATTGGCGTCGCGCAAAGAGGGCTCGTCCAACAGGGGGAACGACTCGGTATCGACCTCGATAGCGGTAGTGAGCGGCAAACCGATATAGTGGCAGAGGTTCATGGCCGACAGACGTTGACCATTCTCGGCCTGACGCACTTGCAGTTCTGCCTCCGAGAGTTTGACCTGCACCTTGAGCACATCGTTATGACTGCGCAAACCATGCTTCTCGGCATTCTGCACATCGACCAGCAAGGACGATAGCAGCGAGTCATATTGAAGGGCGACCTTGTGCATCTCGTTGGCTTTCACGGCCAAAGCATAAGCCTCCTGCACCTGAACGATGACCTGTTGCTGACTCAAGACAGCACCCTGTTCGGCCATCTGCTTGCCCAACTTAGACATCTGGTAAGCGGTCAAGACCTTGCCGCCCATGTAGATGGGTTGCTCCAACATAATGCCGGCTTGGATGATGTTACCCACCTTATAGTCAATGCCTTTACTCATGCCGCTCATCTGTTGACCAAATTGTTGGACGGCTTGCAATTGCTGGGGGGTAGTAAAATGACCCGACTGTGCCAATCCATTCAGGAACTGACTGACACCATTGGTCAAACCCGAGAAGATATCGGCACCCATCGTACCCTCCGAATTGGCCCAGAGGTCGGTGGCGGTCAATTTGAAATTGGGGAAGAAATTCGCCTTGTAATACTTCACCTCGTGGCTGTACTTCTCAGCCAATTTCTGTGACGACTGGAGCGTCTTGTTGTTCTGCAAAGCCAGTTGGATGCAACTATCCAACGAGAGCACCGCGGCATTGCCTGCTCCCTGCGCCAAGGCAGAACCTATCGTGATACAAGCCAAAAGGCCTGATAATATTGTTTTTCTCATAGAACTATCTATATCTCACAATTAGAGAATAACATTGTCCTTATAATATAAATGCGTGGTAGGAAAGAATTGCCCTTCTCCGTAGGCCATGTTTTACCATAGCCCACCGAGAGGTTTACACTTTTCACTTTACATTGTTAATTTTTCACTTTTCATTCTTCACTTTCCTTGCTTGGCTTGATGTGGTAGAACAGAGCATAAAGTACAGGAATAATCACAAGACAGATGAATGTGGCCATGACCAAACCGCCCATAATGGTAACTGCCATCGAACCAAACATAGCATCTGGCACCAATGGAATCATACCCAGGATGGTAGTCAAGGAGGCCATCAAGACGGGACGCAAACGAGATAACGAAGAGTCGATCAACGCTTTCCGCTTGTCTTTGCCTTCGTGAATCTGCAACTTGATTTCGTCCATCAGCACAATGCCGTTCTTGATCATCATACCGACCAGACCTAAGACACCGACGATGGCTACGAAACCGAACTGCTTGCCGGAAATCAAGACCGCTGGGATGACACCAATCAGAATCATTGGAATACAGCAGAAGAGCAAGGTAGGCACCTTGTAATCCTTGAAGAGAAGCACCAAGATACAGATCATCAAGATGAAAGCCAACGGATAGTTCTTGAAGAGGTACTTCATGGATTGGTCGGAAGCCGCCTTCTCGCCTATCCAGTCAAGTTTGTACCCTTGAGGAAGTTTCAATTCTGCCTGCAGAGCCTTCTCTACCTCCTTTCGAGCCGCCTCTGTGCCCAAGCCCAAAGCAGGGGAACATTGAACGCGCTGCGCACGAACGCCATTGTAACGGATGACGATAGGATCTTCCCAATTGACCGAGATGCTGTCACAAACCTGGCGCAAAGGGGCAGGCGTAAACAATTGACTGATTACATCTTGCGTGCTCAATCGACGGGAAGCCAGTTCGTAGAGGGTTTCCTCCGATACCAATCCTTGGAAATTAGGCATCATGCCGAAGACTACCGACTCCTCGAGGTTCTCGATGGGCGAACCATCCGTATCGACACACTTGACATAGACCTTCTTCTGGTGAATGCCATTGTAGAAAGAGCCGACAGGAATACCACCCGTCGATACCAACAACGAGGTGCCTACGGCCTTACGCGAGAGGTTCAAGCGACGGGCATGCGTCTGGTTGTAATGCACCGTGAGGACAGGCACCTTGGGTTCCCAGTCGGTGGTGATGAGTCGCACCGCACCGGTGCGTGCCATGATAGCCTCACAGGAGTCGGCCAAAGCATGCAGCACGGCAGGGTCGGAACCAGAGAACTGTGCCTCGATAGGATATTTCTTGTACATCAAGTTGTAACGCTTGAACTTGACGTAGGCGTCGGGGAACATAGCATCAACATGCTCCTGAATCTCGTCCATATTCTTCTTCAACGCTTCGGGCGACTGGAAGTCGATAATCAACTCACCGTATGCCAACGACGGGGTAGCGATGCTTCGAACCAAGTTGTAGCGAGAAGGCGTACCGCCCGTAGAAGCCACAATATGAGTCACTTCAGGACGGGTTTTCAGATACTCCTGAATCTTGTTCAAGTCCTCTTCCACCTGCTTGTAGTTGTTACCCTCAGGCAACTTGTACTCCATATACAACTGGTCGTACTCCATATCGGGGAAGAAAGCCTGCGGAATGAACTTGTACGAATAACCGGAAACGACCATCAGGATGACAAGCACCGCGATGGTTGTCCAACGGTGATCGAGCACCCACTCAAGCAACGAGGTGAGTCGGCGGTAGGCCCAACCATTGTATTCGGAAGCATTGTGACGCTCCTCATCGCCCTCCTCCATACCGACACGTTTCGATGTACGTGTGCGGAAAAGGTGAGCCAACCAAGAGTGCTTCTGCATCTCCACCTGACGACGTTCTGCATACTTGTCCTTGACCCGATGAGCACGGTCGTGTGCCTTCATGGCCATCACCTCTGTCTTGCCATAAAGCATGGCTCCCGACATGATTGGCACATGAACCAAAGCAAGAATCCAAGAGAGCAAAAGGGAGACAGACATGACAATAAAGAGGTCGCGCACATAGAGTCCGGTGGTGTCGGGCGACAGGAAGATAGGCAAGAAAGCCAAGATGGCAATCAGGGTAGCGCCCAACAAGGGCATGGCCGTTTTCTTGCCCGTGGCCGTCAGGGAGTGCATCTGACCCATGCCATTCTTCTTATCGACCAACACACCATCGACAATGACGATGGCATTATCGACCAACATACCCATGGCCAAGATGAAGGAACCCAACGAAACGCGCTGCAACGTTCCATCGAGGGCATAAAGCACCATGATGGAACCCAACACGATGATAATCAAACTGTAACCGATGATCAAACCGGAACGGAAGCCCATGAATACCATCAGGACGACAACCACCAGAAGAACCGACTCCAGGAGGTTAATCAGGAAGGTCGATAGGGCATTGTTGACACGCTCTGGTTGGAAGAAGACCTTGTGATACTCCACACCGACAGGCATCTGCGCCTGCAACTGTTTCATCTTGGCATCGACCACCTTACCTATCTTGGTGATGTCCGTGCCGGAGATAGCCGAGATGGAGATTCCCAACGACTTCTGACCATCGTAGGCCATCGAATTGCGGACCGGTTCATCATAGTCGAGGGTGACGTTGGCAATATCGTACAAACGGAGTTGATCCTTCTCATGTCCCTGAATGATGAGGGAGCGGATGTCGTCCACCGAGGTAGAACGATCGCCCACCGTGACGCGGACGCGGTTGTTGCCATTATCGAAATAACCGCCATAGACCGTTTCCGTCTGGCCATTCAACGTGTTGATGACCTCCAACGGAGAGACACCCAGGTTGGCCATTCGGTCACGACGCAAGGTGACATTGATACACTCATTGCGCTTGCCATAGATATCGACACGAGAGACACCATCGATGTTGGCAATCTCACGTTTCATGAACTCGGCATAGTCGGACAACTGCTTGTCACTCATGCCATCACCCGTGATGGCATAGAACATACCGAACACATCGCCCAAGTCGTCTAGCACCTGTACCGTACTTACGCCCGCCGGCAAAGAGACCGCTCCTACCTTTCGGCGCATGATGTCCCAATGTTGTTCCAAGGCATCGTTCGGCACGGTGCTGAGTAGTTCGACCGTGATGATACACATATCGGCATAGCAATACGATTGCACGGAGTTGACATCAGGTGTCTGGCGGATGGACTTCTCTAACGGATCGACCAACTCCAGTTCCACCTCGTGCGCCGAAGCACCCGGATAGACGCCAACCACCAAGGCTTGACGCACTTTCAGCTCGGGGTCTTCGAGCTTCGACATATCATAGTAGGCATACAAACCACCCAAAATAAGTACAGCTATAATAAG
>CACYQQ010000092.1 GCA_902776605.1 uncultured Bacteroidales bacterium
TGCTCTGGTCTGCATGAAGCATGTGGGTATGAACGTGTGTGCCGATGCCTTTGTCAATTCGGCCGTGACCGGTGTGCATGGAGGACTGGTAGTGTTGGCTGCCGACGACCCCTCGATGCACTCCAGCCAGAACGAGCAGGACTCCCGTTTCTATGGTAAGTTCGCCTTGATTCCTATTTTCGAGCCCTCGAACCAGCAGGAGTGTTATGACGTGATGGCCAAGGCTTTCGACTATAGCGAGGCCATCAAGGAACCGGTCCTGTTGCGTGTCGTGACTCGTTTGGCGCATTCCCGTGCTGCCGTGGAGATCGGTGAGGTGCGTGACACCAACCCCATGAACCCTTCCACCGACCAGTGGGTATTGCTGCCAGGCATCGCGCGTAAGAAATATGAGGTGTTGCTCGGGAAGCAGAGTCAGATGATCGAGGCTTCGGAGAAGTCGGTCTTCAACAAGGTCGAGAAGGGCGGCAAGAAACTCGGTATCATCGCTTGCGGTATTGGCTACAACTATGTCAAGGAGGCTATCGGCAACGATGGTAACATCTTGAAAATCTCGCAATATCCTTTGCCCGAGAGTAAGATCAAGGCATTGGCCGACGAGAATGATGCTATCCTTGTCGTTGAGGATGGTCAACCGGTGGTTGAGCAAGATGTCAAGGCACTGTTGGGTACCGGCTATGTCGTCAAGGGTCGTCTGACAGGTGACCTGCCGCGCACAGGTGAGTTGACACCTGACTGTGTCGCCAAGGCTTTGGGCAAACCGGCAGGACCAGCTTTCGACCAGGCCAAGAATCTGGCTCCACGTCCTCCGCAGTTGTGCCAAGGTTGCGGACATCGCGACGTCTATGCCGCTCTGCGTCAGATCATTGACGAGATGCCCGACGCCCGCGTGTTCGGCGATATCGGTTGTTACACCTTGGGTGCGTTGCCTCCTTTCAAGGCATTGAGCAGCACCGTCGATATGGGGGCCTCCATCACCATGGCCAAGGGTGCCGCCGATGCCGGTCTGCGTCCTGCCATTGCTGTGATTGGAGACTCTACTTTCACCCACTCGGGCATGACAGGATTGTTGGATGCTATCAACGAGAACTCACCTATCACGGTGATTATCAGCGACAACCTCACCACCGGCATGACGGGTGGTCAGGACTCGGCAGGTACGAACAAGTTCGAGGCTATCTGTCTCGGCCTCGGCATGGATCCTGCTCACCTCCATGTGGTCACCCCATTGCCCAAGAACATTCCCGACATCACGCAGTTGTTGCGCGACGAGATTGCTTACGAGGGTGTGAGCGTCATCATTCCTCGTCGTGAGTGCATCCAGACGGCTGCACGTCATGCCAGGGAGGCTGCGAAGGCCAAGGCAACAAAATAATTGAAAGTTGAAAATTGAAAACCGAAGACGGGATAGGTTGTCGGAAAAACTCTTTTCCACTCCTTACACTCTGTGTGAGATTTCAACCATTGTCCTTGTCACTTCCATTTCACTTCATTTTCACTTCCTTTAATAGCTTTTTAAAATGAAAAAAGATATCATTCTTTGCGGTGTGGGAGGACAAGGCATCCTCAGTATCGCAACCATCATAGGCGAGGCTGCAACGAAAGCCGGCGTGAACCTCAAACAGGCCGAGGTGCATGGTATGAGTCAGCGTGGCGGTGACGTTCAGTCGAACTTGCGCCTTTCGACCGAGACCATCTGGAGTGACCTCATTCCTCAGGCAGGTGCCGACGTGGTTATCTCGATGGAGCCGATGGAGAGCCTCCGTTACTTGGCCTATCTGTCGCCCAAGGGCACGATCGTCACCAGCAGTAAGCCTTTTGTCAATATCCCGAACTACCCAGACGAGGTGGCACTCAATGCCGAACTCGATGCTCTGCCATCGGTCAAGAAACTGGACATCGAGACCGTCGCCAAGGATTGTGGCAACATGCGTGGCGCCAACATGGTGCTGCTCGGCATGGCGGCTCCTTACTTGGAGATTGTCTCTGTGGACCAACTCCGTAGTGCCATTGCCACCGTCTTTGCCCGTAAGGGTGAAGACATCGTCAATGCCAACTTGAAAGCCTTTGACGCTGGCGTCCAGGCGGTGCAGTAAGACCAGCCCCCCCTCCCTAACCCTCCCCCGTTGAATAGGGGGAGGGAATAGTTACTACGGGCGGATATGCCAATTCTAATGACTTGCAATAGTAATAGGTATCGTCCGTTAACTACTGAGCGAAGCGGTAACTTCCTCTAACTCCTGTTAACTCCCTATAATATACATACTTACCATGATAAAATTCCCTGTACCTGACGATTCGTGCGAATACTTTGACAAAGAGCACGAAACGATGACCCGCGAGCAGATTGAAGCACTGCAAGTGGAGCGCCTCCGAGAGACGGTGGCGCGTTGCATGAAGAATCCTATTTACAAGAAACGGTTGGAGGAGGCTGGCGTCACTCCCGAGAGTATTAGCTCGGTGGCCGACATCCGTCGTATTCCTTTCACGACGAAGTCGGACTTGCGTGACAACTATCCTTTCGGCCTGAGTTGTGTGCCCCTGCGTGACTGTGTGCGTCTGCACTCTTCCAGTGGTACGACGGGTAATCCGACTGTCATTTTGCACACCCAGAATGACCTCGACGAGTGGGCCAATCAAGTGGCTCGTAATCTCTGGATGGTTGGTTTGCGACCTGACGATGTCTTCCAGAACTCGTCGGGCTACGGTATGTTCACGGGCGGTCTCGGTTTCCAATATGGGGCCGAGCGATTGGGTATGTTGACCGTCCCCGCTGCTGCTGGTAACTCGTTGAGACAGATTAAGTTCATGCGCGACTTCGGAACCACCGCTCTCCATGCTGTGCCCTCGTATGTGACTCGCCTCTACGAAGTGATGCAGGAGCAGGGAGTGGATCCTCGTAAGGATACCAAACTCAAGGTGTTGGCTATCGGTGCCGAACCCCACAGCGAGGAGCAACGTCAGCGCATTCAGAATATGTTGGGCGTGAAGGCTTACAACTCGTTCGGTATGTCGGAGATGTGTGGTCCGGGCGTCGGATTCGAGTGCAAGGAGCAGAACGGTCTGCACTTCTGGGAGGATTACTACATCGTCGAAATCGTTGATCCAGAGACGCTTGAACCTGTGCCCGATGGCGAGATTGGTGAGTTGGTATTGACCAGCATCAAGCGTGAGGCAATGCCGTTGTTGCGTTACCGTACGCGCGACTTGACCCGCGTCTTGGGTCGCACTTGTCCTTGTGGTCGTAACCACGTTCGCATTGACCGAATGAAGGGGCGTTCGGACGATATGATGGTGCTCCGCGGCGTTAATATCTTCCCGATACAGATTGAGAAGATCTTGATGAACTTCAAGGAGTTGGCTTCCAACTACCTCATCACCCTGACCACCGATCAGGACAACGACAACATGACTGTCGAAGTCGAACTGGAGGAACTCTTCACCGACGATTATGGTCGATTGGAGTCGCTCCGCAAAGAGGTGACCCGCCAGCTCAAAGACGAGATCCTGCTCACCCCAATCGTCAAACTCGTGCCGAAAGGCTCTCTGCCAGTCAGCGAGGGCAAGGCCGTCCGCGTAGTGGACAAGCGAAAGGTGTACCAATAGGAGGAAAGAGTTGAGAGTAAAGAATAAAGGGTAAAGAGTAGAGTAGTTTGTTGGAAGCAAACTCATCTTGGACCTTCATTTGTATCGTCCCTTTCACTTCTTTGTCACTTCCTTTAATATCCCTTAAAAAATTATCTTATGACTATCCATCAATTAAGCATATTCGTCGAGAATCAGCAAGGGACCTTGCTGAAGGTGCTCGACATCTTGAAAGAGGCTGGTATCCAGTTGGTTGCCACCACGATTGCCGATACCCAGGAGTATGGCATCTATCGAGTTATCTGTAGTGAACCCACGCGTGCGTACATCATTCTCAAGGAGGCTGGCATCAATGTCGCCTTGACCGATGTGTTGGCGCTGGAGTTGGACAACCAACCTGGTCGTGCAGCCGACGCCATTCGTGTCATCAGCGCTGCCGGTGTCTCCATCAAGTATATGTACACCTTCCTCTTGGGCGGCAAGGGGGTCATGATCTTCCGCGCCGATCCTTGCGACAAGGCGAAGGAGGCCATCATCCTCAACAAGTTGAAGTTCATTGCCGAAGAAGATTTGTCCAAGTTGCTGTAGGCGGTTTGAACAAGTTATTTTGCCTGCGAAACTGGATTAACCAATAGTTATTTATGACTCTGCTCGAAAAGTTGAACCAAGCCGACCACTTCGCCGAATACATTGGCGCCCAGTTGGTTGAAGTGCGTGAGGGCTATGCCCGAGCCGAACTGACGGTCGAGGACCGCCACCTCAATGGGGCTGGAGTCTGCCAAGGTGGCGTGATGTTCACGTTGGCCGACCTGGCTTTCGCCGCTGTGGCTAATAGTCATGGCATCTTGAGTGTGGGAGTGCAAAACTCCATCTCGTACATCAAGTCAGCACAGTTGGGCGACCGCCTCTCGGCCGAATGTTTTGAGCAGGTCAATCACCACAAACTGCCTTATTGCGATGTGCGCATCACCAACCAACGAGGTGAAGTGTTGGCGTGTGTGACAGGTTTGGCCTATCGCACGCATCAACCTTACGAATTTAATTCACTGATGTAACTAAACTTCTAACTTATGATACACAATCCCAAAATGGAATGTATGAGCCGCGACGAGATGACGGCTCTGCAGAGTGAACGACTTCGCCAACAGGTGAAGCGCTGTTATGAAAACGTACCCTTCTACAAGCAGAAGATGGACCGCATGGGTGTCAAACCCGAGGACATCCGCGGCGTAGAGGATATCTACAAGTTGCCCTTTACGACTAAACATGACTTGCGCGATGAGTATCCTTTTGGTTTACAGGCCGTTCCGCAGAGTGAGATTCGCCGCATCCATGCCTCTTCGGGTACGACGGGCAAACCAGTCGTTGGCACTTACACGCAAGCGGATTTGGACAATTGGGCAGAGTGCGTTGCCCGTGTCTTGGCGGTTGGCGACATCGGTCCTGGCGACGTAGTTCAGGTAGCATACGGTTATGGTCTCTTTACGGGCGGACTGGGTGTGCACGACGGTGTCATCAAACGTGGCGCTGTGCAGTTGCCAACCTCGGCCGGCAACTCCGAGAAGCAGATTATGCTCATGAAGGACTTGGGTGCCACCTGTCTGTGCTGCACTCCATCCTATGCTTTGCACCTGGCCGAGGTCATTGAGCAGAGTCGAGACATCAAGGCCGAGGACCTCAAACTGCGTGTCGGCTTCTTCGGTGCCGAACCTTGGACGTGGGGCATCCGCCGTGAGTTGGAGAAGAAACTGCATATCAAGGCCATCGACATCTACGGTCTCACCGAGATGAGTGGTCCTGGCGTGGGTGGCGAGTGCCAGTTCCAGAACGGCACCCATGTGGCCGAGGATATGTTCTACCCCGAAATCATTGACCCTGAGACGCTTGAACCCGTGGCTCCTGGCGAGGAGGGCGAGTTGGTCTTCACCTCGCTGTGCAAGGAGGCGATGCCTATCCTTCGTTACCGTACCCGCGACCTCACGCACCTCATCTACGAGCCGTGTGAGTGTGGCCGTACCACCGTCCGCATCGGTAAGATCCTGGGTCGCTCCGACGATATGCTCATCATCCGTGGCGTCAACGTCTTCCCCTCACAGATCGAAACCGTGCTCTCCGAGTTCCCTGTCTTTACGCCTCAATATTTCATTACGGTCGATCGTAAGAACAATGAGGACACCTTCGACCTCGACGTCGAACTCCGCACCGAATATTTCTCGCCCAATCCTGCCAACCAGATGCCGTTCATCAAACCGTTGTACGACCGTATTGTCAGCATGATTGGCATCAAACCCAACATCCACATCAAGGAGCCTGGCAACATCGAACGTTCTACGGGCAAGGCCAAGCACGTGCTCGACAAGCGCACCATCCTGACGGATTGGAAATAAGTGAGTAGAGTGTAAAGAGTAATGTGTAAAGAGTAATGTAGTTTGCACTATCGGACATTATCGGAATATTCGGAGTATTCGGATTACTCAGATTATTCTGACTATTCCGATACTCCTATTCTAACCATCTTTTTTTGTAATTAATGTTAGATTCCAAAATAGTTTCAGCCGAGATTGAGGCCATGCACCTCGGCGATTTTTCTACTGCCACCATTCGTGACATCCAGTCTCTCAGTAAGGCGCTGGAGGCCAAGACGGGAGAACCCATCATCCACTTGGAGATGGGTGTGCCTGGTTTGAAGCCTTCTCAGATTGCACTCGAAGCCGAACAGAAGGCTCTGGCTGAGGGTTGTGCCACCATTTATCCTCCCAACGGAGGCATCCCCAGAATCAAAAAAGCCGCCTCGGAGTTTGTCAAGGCCTTCATCGGTGTCGATATTGACCCATTGGGCTGCATCCCCACCACGGGTAGTATGCAAGGTACTTTTGCCACCTTTACTGCCCTCCATCATGCCTATTCCGGAACGGGCAAAGATACCGTCCTGCTCATCCAACCTGGCTTCCCGGTGCAGACCACGCAGTGCGACGTCATCGGTTTGAAGCACGTCGGTCTCGACATCTACCAATACCGTGGTAAGGCGTTGGTCGATAAGTTGCAAACGATTGTTGCTCAGGGCAATATCTGCGCTATTGTCTATTCCAACCCCAACAATCCGTCGTGGGTATGTTTCACCGATGAGGAGTTGCAAGGCATTGGTCAACTTGCCACCCAGTATGACTTCGTGGTGCTTGAGGACCTCGCTTATTTTGCCATGGACTTCCGACGTGACCTTTCTCACCCCTACCAAGCACCCTATCAGGCCACAGTGGCCAGATATACAGACAATTATGTGCTCTGGGTGTCAGGTTCCAAGGCTTTTTCCTATGCCGGCCAACGTATCGGCGTGACCTGTATCGGCAACAAGATGTACCACCGCATTTACGCTCCGCTCAAGGAGAATTTCGGCGTCGGCGAGTTCGGCGATTTCTTCTGTAACCGCTTGATGTACACCCTCTCCAGTGGTACCACGCACAGTGTCCAACATGCCATGTCGGCCCTCATGGAGGCAGCTTGCAACGGCTCGTACAACTTCCTCGACGATGTCAAGGAGTATGGCCGACGCGCCGCTTTCCTCAAGAAAGTGTTGCTCGACAACGGCTTCTATCTGGTCTATGACAACGACATGGGCGAACCTCTTGCCGACGGTTTCTACTTCACGGTGCAGTACCCCGGCATGACCGACCTCCAACTCACTAAGTCGTTGATGTACTACGGAATAGCGGTCTATCCGCTCGACACCATGGGCAGTACCCAACAGGGCGTACGCATCTGTACCTCGTTCTTCCAGCCGTCTCAGGAACCTCTCTTCCAGGAGCGTATCGAGGCGTTTGCTCAGTCCAATCCGCTGTGAATCAGGTTGGTATCGCTGCCCTGACAGGTGTCACTGACCCTTTCCCCTTTCGATTATTTTGATTCCATGAAGTTGTTTAGAAACATTCTGTTACTGCTCCTCGCGGGCGTTTGTTTTCAACTCCAGTCACAACCGCGTCTTGTCATCAATGGCATCCCCCCAGCCTTTGATAACGAGACGCATACCTATTTGCTCTCCGTCGATGAACAGTATCAAGATACCCCCCTTTCGGTGTCCGTCTCTTTGTCCGACAGCGAGGCGGGCCAGCAACTGTTCATCGAGGGCGAGGCAGTGACAGGAACATACACTTTCGGGAAGGTAGGAGAGGATCAGAAATACGCGATTGAGGTAGTCTCTGCCTCGGAAAGCACCACCTACACCTTGCAGTTCACCTTCCTCCCCGTCCTCACTATCCGAGGGGGGGAGTTGAGCAATGAATATACCGAGGCACAGGTCGATTGGCAGGAGGATGGCACGCTGTCGGAAGGCCTGCGTGCCAAGGTCAAGTGGCGCGGAGGATCGACCAATATAGAGGGGAAGCACAAGCGAAACTATAAGTTAAGCTTCATCGATGCCGAGGGCCAGAAGCAGAATCATTCGTTTGGCCCCTTGCGGAACGACAACAGTTGGGTGTTGGATGCCGGTCAGGCCGATATGTTCCGCGTCCGCAACCTCGTGATGGCGCAGTTGTGGCAGGATTTTGCTCACGCGCCCTATTACGTTGAGCAAGAGCCCAAAGCCCTGTCCGCCACCCGTGGCGTGATGGTAGAGCTTTTCCTTAATGACCAATATCGGGGTATCTACAATCTGTGCGAACCCATCGACCGCAAACAGATGAAACTCAAGAAGTTCGATGCCGATGGCACCATTCATGGCGGTCTGTGGCGAGCCTCCGCTTTTGGCGATGCCACGTTCTTCAATGTACCGGCTGAGTACGACAATACGTTGCCCAAAAACAATGTGTGGGAGGTCAAATATCCCGAGGTGGAAGACCTGTGTCCCACCGATTATTCCACTTTGCGCAATGCCATCTTGTTTGTGGTAACGTCGTCCGACGACGAGTTCCGCGCCTCGGTTGCCGACTACTTCGACCTGCCTGTCTTGGTCGATTATTATCTTTTCGCCAACGTTGGCAACCTCTTCGACATCTGCGGCAAGAACATCCTGTGGGCGGTCTATGACAAGCAGGTGGACAAGAAATTGACTCCTGCCATGTGGGATCTGGACTGTTGCATGGGACAGAATTTTACGGACGATCCCTTGCGCCCCGACTATGTTGCTTACAATACGGAGCTGTTGTTTGTCAACAACGTCTTTCACCGACTTATGACGTTGAACGTCAACCATTTCAACGATACTGTGCTGTCGCGCTATCACGAATTGCGTCCGACGGTTTTCTCGGTCGCAAGTCTTCAGCAGCGTTTCGTTGATGCCTACGAGTCAATGCGTCGCAGCGGTGCCTTGCAACGCGAGGAGCGACGTTGGAGCGGCGACAGCGACATCGCCGGTCTGAATCTGAACTTCGCCACTGAGCTGGACTACATCAAGCAGTGGATTGCCCAACGCATGGAGTTCCTGGATCAGTCTTTCGCCACTTTGGCTATCGAGGAGCTCCGTCCCGATCCTTTTTCCGACCGTTGCTATGACCTGTTGGGCCGCCCTGTCCGTCCTGGCAAGGGTCTCTTGCTCCATCGTGGCCGAAAGACCTTGGTCCGATAATCCGTATTATTGCCTAAATTTAGCCGAGCTAAACATAAACTCCGTCAATTAAACTTAATTTGAACTCAATTTTCAGTGGTCGCGAGAGCGATGCAACTCAATCTTGTAACTCCATTGAACTCAATCATTTTGGCGATATCTTTCATGCTGTCGTGTGCGAGCAAGGATATTCGTCTGCATTAGTTCCATTCGGTGATTCAAACTCAAGAATTAGAGAATTAGAGAATTTTCTTTTGCGCGCAATGGAGTGTGATATCAGTATTGAATTGATGAGAATTAGAGAATTCGATGGCTCTGGAGGTCGCATTGAACTCTATCCTCGACCCTATTTTCCCGTTGTTATAATCTCTCGCGTGTAAATGAGTGTAAAGGAGTTTTTCGTTTTGGTTTTCGTTTTCGTGCGAAGTTCATAATTCGCATTTGATATTCCTTTCCAGCACTCTGTGCTTATCGTAATTAGCGCTCTGTACTTATCATAAAGCGTGTCTCCTCCCTCGGCGGGATGGAGACACACTTTTTTTATCTTCTCAGGGCAAATAGAACCCCGTTCATGTAGAAAATTGCCCGGATTTTTCCCCTTGCCTCGGCCCACCCTCGATCCCACCTCGCGGTCATGTTCGGATAATGGTCGGGTATCGATTGGGTATCGATTGG
>CACYQQ010000093.1 GCA_902776605.1 uncultured Bacteroidales bacterium
CCAGAACAACCCCGACATCATCTGGTCGCTCTTCCTGACCAACCTCATCGGACTCATTCCAGGGTCGGCCAACATCACAGGTAACATCGCAATAACCTTTGTATTAGCCACTTGCACCTTCCTGTTCGTCAACATCGGCGCCAACAAGGAGTACTGGAAAGAGATCTTCTGGGCCGACGTTCCCGGTTGGCTGAAGCCCATTATGGCCGTCATCGAGTTCTTTGGTATCTTCACCAAGCCCGTGGCACTGATGATCCGTCTCTTTGCCAACATCATGGCAGGTCACGCTGCCCTCCTGGCATTGATAGGCGTCATCTTCATCACTGCCAACATCAGCCCAGTCATCAACGGCATCATGACCCCGCTGTCGGTCATCTTCGCCATCTTCCTGGACTGCTTGGAGTGCCTGGTTGCCTTCATTCAAGCTTACGTCTTCACGATGCTCTCCGCAGTCTTTATCGGCCTGTCGGTGCCAAAGCACCATGCGGAACATTGAAAGAGAACTTGTCACGCTAAAAGGGCAATGCCCGCTAAAAGTTCGCTACGCTCACACGAAAAGGCCTACGGCCACTAACAGAGGAAGAGAACTTTAGAACAAGGGATTTGAGAACTATTAGCGTGAACGAAGTGAACCTTTAGCGCAACGCTTTTAGCGCGAAGCTGTTAGCAACAAAATATTATCATATAATTAACAACTTAAAATCTTACTATTATGTTTACTACAATTCTTCTCGAAGCTATTTCTACTCAAGGTGCTGCCGCTATCGGCGCAGGTATCGTAGCTATTGGTGCCGGCCTCGGCCTCGGCAAGATTGGTTCTTCTGCCATGGATGCAATGGCTCGTCAGCCAGAAGCTATCAGCAAGATTCAGACTCCTATGATTATTATCGGCGCCCTCGTCGAAGGTGTCAGCCTGATTGGTGTCGTTGCTTGTCTGCTTGGCGTACTCAAATAAAAATTCACGCTTATGTCATTGTTAACGCCTGATATAGGACTTATCTTTTGGATGCTGATAGCATTCGGAGTGGTCTTCTTTGTACTGGTCAAGTTCGGTTGGCCTATCATCACCCAGATGGTGGACGAGCGCAAGAAGTACATCGACGACTCTCTGGAATCAGCACGTCAGGCCAACGAGAAGTTGGCAAAGATCCAGGAGGAAAGTGCCGCCCTGCTGAAGCAGGCCCGTGAGCAACAGAGCCAGATTCTGGCCGATGCCATGGAGCAACGCAAGCAGATAGTGGAAAAGGCGCAGACGGAAGCAACCATAGCCGGCCAGAAGATTCTGGAAGAGGCAAAGCAACAGATTGAGGTAGAGAAAGAAGACGCCATCCGCGACATCCGTCGCCAAGTGGGTCTGCTCTCTGTCGAGATCGCCGAGAAAGTACTTCGTCAGAGCCTAAAGACCGATAAGGACCAAATGGCAATGATCGACCGTTTACTGGATGAGATGGATAACAAGAAGTAAATTATGGATATTGGAATAATCGCCAAACGATATGCCAAGGCACTGCTGACCTTTGCCCAGGCCTCGAAAACTGAAGACACGGTTTATACCGAAGTGCTCCAGTTCATCGAGTCGTGGACCAAGGTGCCGCAGCTGTCACAAGTGTTGGGCAACCCTCTCCTGCCTGGTTTCCAGAAGGAGAAGGTCATCTGCCAGGCTGTCTCGACTTCGGTGAGCCCGACTTTCCAGAAATTTACCTCCTTGGTAGTAGCTCACCGGCGCGAGTCGTTCATGCTCTTCATCGCCCATAGTTATGTCTCCCTGTACCGCAAGATGAAGCACATCTCCATCGGCAAACTCGTTACTGCCGTACCTGCCAGCAAGGACGTTGCCAAACGTCTGGAAATGATGGTGGAAGCAGAGTCGAACCATGCCGTCGATGTGATTCTTGAGACTCAGGTGGACCCCGCAATCATGGGCGGTTTTATCTTCCAGATCGATGACTTGCGGTTGGACGCCTCCGTCCGCTCACAGTTTGAACAGATCAAGAAGCAATTCATTGAAAAGAATAAACGAATAATCTAAGCGTTGCTTAGAAGTTATTAGTTAGAAGTTACTGCCTGTCGGCGGCGCCGAATGTGGTTTTCCACCCCCTGTGGATAACTCGGAAGCGATTGGCTGCCAAACCATTAGCGACAGACAACTGTTAACTAATAACTAATAACTTGAAATATTGTTTACAAAATGAGTAATATTAAAGCCAGCGAAGTTAGCGAGGTACTCTTGCAACAACTGCAAGGAATAGATACCCAAGCCAAGTATGACGAGGTCGGCACCGTGCTGACCGTCGGCGACGGCGTGGCACGTATCTATGGTCTGCACAATGCCGAAGCCAACGAGTTGCTGGAATTCGAAAACGGCGTCATGGCGGTGGTCATGAACCTGGAGGAAGACAATGTGGGTGCCGTGCTCTTTGGCGGTGCCGAGAAGGTACGTGAGGGTATGATTGTGAAGCGTACCAAGCGTATTGCCTCCATTCAGGTGAACGAGAACCTCTTCGGACGTGTCATCAACCCATTGGGCGAACCGTTGGACGGCATGGGACCTATCGAGGGCCAGAAGTTCGAGATGCCACTGGAGCGTAAGGCACCAGGTGTGGTATTCCGTCAGCCCGTCAAGCAGCCATTGCAGACTGGTCTGAAGGCCGTCGATGCCATGATTCCTATCGGACGTGGCCAGCGTGAGTTGATCATCGGTGACCGTCAGACAGGTAAGACGGCCATTGCCATCGATACCATCATCAACCAGAAAGAGAATTTCGAGAAGGGCGAACCCGTCTATTGTATCTATGTCGCTATCGGTCAGAAAGGTTCGACCGTGGCTTCGTTGGTACAGACCTTGCGTGAGAAGGGTGCCATGCCATACACCTGTGTCGTAGCCGCCACCGCTGCCGATTCGGCTGCCTTACAGTACTTTGCCCCATTTGCAGGTGCTGCCATTGGCGAGTATATCCGCGACACGGGACGTCATGCCTTGGCCGTCTATGATGACCTCTCCAAGCAGGCGGTAGCCTACCGTGAGGTTTCGTTGATCTTGCGTCGTCCTTCCGGCCGTGAGGCTTACCCAGGTGATGTCTTCTACCTGCATAGCCGTCTGTTGGAACGTGCTGCCAAGATCATTGAGCAGCAGGAAGTTGCCGAGCAGATGAACGACCTGCCAGAGTCGCTGAAGGGTCACGTCAAGGCGGGCGGTTCACTCACCGCATTGCCTATCATCGAGACCCAGGCAGGTGACGTTTCGGCCTACATCCCGACCAACGTTATCTCCATCACCGACGGTCAGATCTTCTTGGAGACCGACCTCTTCAACCAAGGCTTCCGTCCCGCTATCAACGTCGGTATTTCGGTATCACGTGTAGGTGGTTCGGCACAGATCAAGTCTATGAAGAAAGTGGCTGGTACACTGAAGATTGACCAGGCACAATACCGTGAGTTGGAGGCCTTTGCCAAGTTCTCGAGCGACATGGATGCCGTCACCGCGATGGCCATCGACCGTGGTCGTAAGAACAACAAGTTGCTCATCCAGCCTCAGTACAGTCCAATGCCGGTAGGCGAGCAGATTGCTATCCTCTATTGCGGTACGAAGGGTTTGATGGCCAAGATCTCGGTCAACCAAGTACCCGAGTTCCAGGAGAAGTTCCTGCAAATGTTGCGTGTGGCACATCAGGACGATGTCCTCACCCCATTGGCACAAGGAAAGATTGACGATAACATCATCGCCATCATCCAGGAGACGGCTGCCAATATCTGCACGGAGTTGGCATAAGTGAATGAGGTCTTTAGGTTATGAGGTTGTAAGGTTATAAGGTTGTTTACCTAGGGTGGACAACAGATTGTAACTAACCTCAAAACCTGACAACCTTATAACCTTACAACCTAAATTGAACTATGGCTTCATTAAAAGAAATCAAAGGACGCATCGGCTCGGTAGAGGGAACCCTCAAGATTACCTCCGCCATGAAGATGGTTGCCTCGGCCAAACTGCACAAGGCACAGGGAGCCATCGAGAGTATGCTGCCCTACGACCGACAACTGCACAAGATGATGGTTTCGCTCCTCTCGGGCGACACCAAGATTTCTTCGCCTTACTGCGAGAAGCACGACAAGGTGAAGCGCGTTGCCGTAGTAGCCATTGCCAGCAACTCCAGCCTGTGCGGAGGTTATAACAGTAACGTCGTGCGCCATCTGAATGCCCTGCTCAAGGAGTATGCCGACCAAGGATATGGAGAAGAGGCCATCGACTGCTACATCATCGGCCGCAAGTTGGATCAAAGCATGAGCAAGGTGAAAGGATTCCGCCAGATACGCGACTTCGTGGATAAGGGCGACAATCCTGCCTTTGCCACGGCACGCGACCTTGCCACCCGACTCATGGACGACTACCGCAACGGCCGGATAGACCGCGCAGAACTCGTCTATATGCACTTCAAGAGCACGGCAAGCCAAATCCCTACCCGCGAGGAATATCTGCCCGTACAGCTCAATCCGGAAGGTCAGGAGGGTGGCGCAACCGGTTACATCATCGAACCGACCCCCGATGCCGTGCTCAATGCCTTGATTCCCGACGCCCTCTGCATGAAGATCTTCACCATCATGCTCGACGCTCAGGCAGCCGAACATGCGGCACGAACCGTGGCCATGCAGACCGCCACGGACAATGCCAACGACCTCCTCAACGAACTGCGCATACAGTACAACAAGGGTCGTCAGGCTGCCATCACGGCCGAATTGCTCGACATTGTCGGCGGTTCCATGAAATAGTAAATCGACCTAAACATATAGGGGGTGTGCCATCATCGACACGCCCTTTCTTTTTGTCGCATACAATAAAAAACGAATCTCTACGTTTAAACGATAAAGCCCGAACAGGGTCTTAACCATAGACAACCATCAAATAGTTGTCGAACCGTAAGTAATAGTAAAAACAAACATAAACACAACATTATGAAAAGAATCTACACTCTCGCAGTAGCCGTTGCCCTGGCAGGTGCAATGCAAGCTCAGACACTGGCCGACTACGCCAACAAAGGCGATGCCGCAATGAACGCACAGAAGTATCAGGAGGCAATCGACAACTACATCAAGGCCCAGGAATTAGATAAAGACAATACCGACTACATGACTGCCTTCCAGTTGGCAAGCGCCTATCTCCAGGTGGGTGACCAGGAGAAGGCAGGTGACGCCTTCAAGGCCAGTCTGCTGAAGGGTAACTTCGACCAGGCGGTCATCAACAACATGAAGAATGCCTATGAGGCTGCCGGCAAGCCAGAGAAGGTCAAGGAGTCGTACATCGAAATCAAGACGGCCAACCCCGAACAGACCTTGGCCATGGACAGCAAACTCTACTACATCTACTCCAAGGAGAAGGATTGGGAGAAAGCACTCCCTTGCTGCCTCACCATCCTCAACGACCCGAACATCAGCGAGGACAAGCAGAAGAAGTTCTACATGAATGCCGCTCAGCTCTACCTCAACCTCCAGCAGGCCGACTCGGCCGAGGTCTACTACGGCAAGGTACTTGCCATCGACCCGGAGAACGCCAACGTACACAAGGCTTTAGGCTATGGCTTCTACAACACCATCATGAACATCAAGAAGAACGCCGAGGCCAAATACAACGCCAAGAAGAACGACCCGAAGAATGCTCAGCACTACTATTCAGAGATGCAGACGACCACCAAGCGCGCTACCCTGAACTACGGTCCAAAGGCTATTGAGCACCTCAAGATTGCCAACAAGACCCTCAACGATCCAGATGTAGCCAAGATCATCGGCCAGCTCGAAAACAACGTTGCTGCTTACAAGAAATAAGACATAATCCAATAAACAAGAAGAGTTTCGCAAGTCAACAACAAAGCTTGCGAAACTCTTTTATTCTTTTAACTCAACACATTACCTCACCATGCTTCCATTCAAACACTTCTTTCTACTCCTGACGTTACCCACCCTCCTGGTCAACGTGATGACATCGTGCAGTCCCTCCACACCTAAAACTCAGATTAACGAGTCGGCAACAACCGACAGCACACTGACGACAGAAACTGTAATACAATTATTCTCAGGGTTGGAAGGATTAGGCAATACCCCCGAAAAGGTCACGACAGAAAGCCTATACGATAATCTAATACATGCACAATTCATTCCAAGTGATGGTTTCGGAGACATGGACTCATACGATGAAAATTTCAGTCACGCCATCAAACCCATGGAAACCCCTGACACTACATACATATTCGGAGCAGAGGTAAAGTCCATACAAAGAGACACTGCCTTAGCTACAGTAACAATCAGATATATATACGAAGGCGAAAATTTAGATAATATTTACCAAGTAACCTTAGCATACACCCCAGAGGGCTGGAAAATAGACGATTACGACTTCGGCTATGGTAGCAGTATGAAAACAAGCTTGGAAACCTTCATAGCAGATCAACGGGCCCTGTATCGTTCCGAAGAATGGGTAAAAAGAGTCAATAGAGCAATATCCGAAGAGTATCGTCTCCCATGCGTCATGCAAACCCTAAAGGAAATAGACGAATACTTTGAAGAAAAACCAATGCCCAACGACGCAACCGACATCAGTGACGAAGAGCTATTAGACCTCTTCCACGCTATCCCAGGGTATTGGGAAAAAGGTTTTGCTTGGCACTGCGACACTGCACTTATGAAAGAATGCTTCTCGGCAAGCACTTACCACCTTATTGAACAACTTTTCGACACCCCCGAACCAGAATTTATCAGCAACGACGAAGGAGATTGGGCACAATATTGGATACTAAGTTATCCAGAAGGATACAATGGCATGGACGATTCCCTATTCATCGTTGGAAGCCACGCAGAACAAATAAATGACTCACTCATAGCAACAATAGATTTGGTATTCCACTGCACGAATAATGAAGGAAATGGAGTAGAAAAAGGCCATTACTACTACGACCCAATGAAACTTTACCTGATTAAGGAAAAGGGAAAATGGGTCATTGAAGATTTCTATTGCCGACTTCCCAAAGGGGCAGAAGAACTACCTAAGTCACTCTATGGTTCTGGACCTTGGGCAAAATCCTGCATCAATGCATACATTAACGAAGTAAGAAGTCATATCCTATCGGAAGGATGGAAAGAAAAACAAAGTATCGAAGAACACGACACTATAAACCAGAAAAACCTGCAAAACTACCTCCATCACGTCGAGGACTACTTCAACAAATACCCCGATGAATAAACGAATAACGACCCGACTTTGATTACCTTTTGCCGACACGCTGCCCGACCGCAGCGGTAGTGAAATGATGATAGTCGGGTATCGATTGGGTATCGATTGAGCATCGATTGGAGAAGGATTGGGAAAGAGTCGATACAATACCCAACAAAAAACAATTACTGACCAAAATAGGACCATTGATAAACCCGATGTTTACCGCGATAGGGGATGGACGGACAAACATCGGGTCAGTACGTAGAGGTTCAAAATCAGTTGTATATATCCGTGATGTTCATTACTGTTTTGACCAACTAATTATCTGGAAATACCATCAAGGTTGGAGCAGAGGAAGCAACTCGGCGATGCCCTCGCTGGCACCCTTCTGAATCTGCGTCAAGCGGCGGTAAGGAGAGTGAACGGGCTTAGGGTCAACCACATAGAGAGGAATGCCGGCAGGAGCATAGCTGACCAGACCAGCGGCCGGATAGACGTTGAGCGAGGTGCCGACGACGACCAGGATATCGGCCGTGGAGACAATCTTGGCAGCCGCCTCGAGGTTGGGCACCGCCTCGCCGAAGAATACGATGTGCGGGCGAAGCTGGATGCCGTTGGGCGAAAGGTCACCCAAATGAATATCGGGGTTCTTGGGGTCCAAGGGATAGTAGATACCGTTGTCGTCACCGTCCTCGCGCGACTTCATCATCTCGCCGTGCAGGTGGAGCACATGACGGCTGCCGCCCTGCTCGTGGAGGTTGTCGAGGTTCTGCGTGATGACCTGGACATCGAACTTCCCCTCCAGCGAACCGATGAGCTGGTGACCGCGGTTGGGCTTGCAGTTCATGTACTTACGCCGAAGCATGTTGTAGAAATCGAGCAACTTGGCAGGATGCGCCAACCACGCCTCGTGCGTACAAATCTCTTCGACGCTGTACTGCTCCCAGAGTCCGTCGCTGTCACGGAAGGTGGAGATACCGCTCTCGGCACTCATGCCGGCACCGGTCAGGAAAACCAATCTTTTCATATCGACAATACTTTGAACAGCGCAAATATACAAAAAGATATAGGAAAATACTTAAATTAAGTCAAAAAAATATACATTATTGGAAGAAAATCACTATCTTTGCGCTCGCGAAGCAATAGAAACCAAAATAAACAAACATATAAAATCATGAAAAAATTATTTTTCAGCTCATTAATTGCCGCAGCTGCATTGGTAGGTGTTTCTTCATGCTGCAACGGCGGTGCACCAAAAGTATCGTTGAACAACGACCTCGATTCACTGGGTTATTCCTATGGCGTCCTGTTCGGCACACAGTATTCTAACTTCTCCGACACAGGCATCATCGTTCCTGAGGTAAGTATGGATGCCGACAACTTCCTGGCAGGTTTCATCAACGCCTTCAAGCGCGACTCGAACAACGTCAAGATCAAGGCCAGCGATGCCGAGAAGTTCGTCCGTGACTACCAGATGAAGCTCCAGAAGCAGAGAGAGGAGCAGATGCAGAAGGAAATCGCCGAGAACAAGGAGAAGGGCCATGCCTTCATGGCCGAGAACGCCAAGAAGGAGGGTGTAAAGACCTTGGAATCAGGCCTTCAGATTCAGATCCTCAACGAGGGTAAGGGCAAGCAGCCAAAGGCCGATGACGATGTAACCGTAAGTTACAAGGGTACATTGGTAGATGGCACCGTATTCGACCAGGGCGACAGCGTCCAGTTCAACCTGAACCGCGTCGTTAAGGGCTTCTCCGAGGGTCTCCAGAACCTCAAGGAGGGTGGCAAGGCTATCCTGACCATGCCTTCGGACCTCGCTTATGGCGACCGTGCTGCTGGTCACAAGATTCCTGCTGGTTCTACGCTCCAGTTCGAAGTTGAACTCGTCAAGATCAACAAGAAATAATTCAAAAGAACGAATTCTTTAATCCGTTCACAATATAGTCAAAAACGGTGCATTTGTCAAAGAAATGCACCGTTTTTTGCGCATAATAGGTAGAAAAATGGCAAAATGACTAAAAAAATGGAAGAAAATTTGATAATATAATAAAAAAAACGTATTTTTGCAGCGAAAAGAAATAATGATTTTCGAGAAGGGGAATTAAAATCACATTCTTTCGGTTATGGCTAAAAACATGAATGACCCATTGAACGATGGTAGATTGACCCTGCTTGAAAACCAAACAGTATAATAAAAATAAGTATATTTATGGAAAAAATTGATGCACTGGACAAAAAGATTTTGGACATCATCACGCGCAACGCTCGTATTCCATCCAAGAACGTGGCAGTCGAGTGTGGCGTTTCCCGCGCAGCCATCCATCAGCGCATTCAGCGACTCATCGAACTGAAGGTGATCATCGGCTCTGGCTACAACATCGACCCCAGCGCACTGGGTTTCCAGACCTGCACCTACATCGGCATCCGTCTGGAGCGCGGCAATATGTACCGTGAGGTAGTTAAATGCCTACAGGCAATTCCCGAAATCATCGAGTGCCACTTCACTACCGGACCTTACACCATGCTTTGCAAACTCTACGCCCGTGACAACGAACACCTCATGGACCTGTTGAACAACA
>CACYQQ010000094.1 GCA_902776605.1 uncultured Bacteroidales bacterium
GGCGCTGACAGCCAACAACGAAGGAATGGCGGCATGGTGTTCATCGACGTCCCGATCCGACAGGATGATGTAGTTGACCCCCTCATCGACACACGCCTCGCACTGGTGGCAGAGGTTGTCGAGTGCCGACTGCAATCCACTCTCGCCCTTCTCTACCTCAAAGAGCATCGGCAACTTCTTGGTATTGAATCCCTTGTAGCGGATATTGCAAAGCAAGTCCAGTTGAGTGTTGGTCAATACAGGTTGAGGCAGACGCACCATCTTGCAGTTGGTCTCGTTGGGCGTCAGGATATTGGTACCCACGGCACCGATATACTCGGTGAGCGACATGACCAACTCCTCGCGAATAGGGTCGATGGCTGGGTTGGTGACTTGCGCAAACTGCTGACGGAAGTAGTTGAAGAAGACCTGCGGCTTATCCGAGATGACTGCCAACGGCGTGTCGTTACCCATCGCAGCGACCGGTTCCTGCCCCTGCATACACATCGGGATGACCGTCTTGTTGATGTCCTCCTGACCGAAGCCGAAGAGGAGAAGCTTGCGCTCGTAGTTAGCAACGGAATTCTCGACCTTACGACCACTCTTCAGTTTCTCCAATTGGATGCGGTTGGTAGATAACCATTGTCCATAAGGATACTCCTTTGCCAAGCGTTCCTTGATTTCGCCGTCGTAGTAGATACGACCCTCTTTGGTATCGACCAACAGGATCTTACCAGGTTGCAAACGGCCCTTGTTGACCACCTCGGCAGGGTCGAAGTCCATCACACCTACCTCGCTGGCTACCACCATCATACCGCTCTTGGTAATGGTGTAGCGTGAAGGGCGCAGACCGTTACGGTCCAACATTCCTCCGACGTAGCGACCGTCGCTGAAGAGCAGGGCGGCAGGTCCATCCCACGGTTCCATCAAGATAGAGTGATACTCATAGAACGACTTCAGCTCCTCCGAAATTGGGTTCAAGTCGTTGAACGACTCGGGCACCAGGATGGCCATCGCCTTCGGCAGACTGAGACCCGACATGAGGAAGAACTCCAACACATTGTCCAAACTGGCCGAGTCGCTCATGTCCGACTGAAGGATGGGTCGGATATCTTTGATGTCACCCAAAGCAGGCGACGACAACACACTCTCACGGGCCTGCATCCAACCACGGTTACCGCGGATGGTGTTGATCTCTCCGTTGTGACAGAGTAGGCGGAAAGGCTGAGCCAACTTCCACTTCGGGAAAGTGTTGGTCGAGAAACGGGAGTGTACCAACGCCATGCCACTGGTCAGGTAATTGCTGTTCAGGTCGGGGAAGTAACGACGCAACTGACCCGACGTGAGCATTCCCTTATAGACGATATTCTGGGTCGAGAGCGAGCAGATGTAGAAATCCTCGTCCTCGACTCGTCGCTCAATGCGTTTGCGAATCTTGTAAAGCACACGGTCAAAGTCACCTACTTGGTCGGCGCCGATGCCGGTGATGAAGATCTGTTTGATGTCGGGTTCCACCTGACGTGCTGCCTCGCCCAACACTTCGGGGCAAGTAGGTACGGAACGTACATAGAGAATACTGAGGCCAGCACTCTCCACCTCTTCCACCATGACCGACAGAATCTCCGACTGGCGCTTCATGTCCTTGGGAAGGAACACCAGGCCTGTACCGTAATCGCCTTTTTCGGGCACGGGAATACCCTGCAACAAAATAAACTCGTGAGGTATCTGAATCATGATACCAGCACCATCGCCCGTCTTGTCGGGCGTCTCAGCGCCACGGTGCTCCATGTTCTCCAATACGCGCAACGCATTGTCGACCAACTCGTGGCTCTTGTCTCCATGAATGTTTACCACCATACCTACGCCACATGCGTCATGCTCGTAGGCTGGACTGTACAATCCTTGTTGACTTTCCATAATTAATAGTATTAAAGATTAACTGACTTTTCATTCGGCGCAAGTATTTCAACTTGCTTATTTTATAGGAGTTAGCAGTAGTTAATTGGAGTTATCGCTTCGCTTCTGGAGTTAATGGACGTTACAATTACATCAACATTCGTCCGCTAACTACCGTTATCTCCAGTTAACTTCCTGAATAACTCCCTCATCACTCTTGTCCTTCGTGTATGTCGGCTACAGCACGACCCGAGGGTTCGTTCATCGACTTCCAGGCGGCATCCCACTCCAACGCCTTGGCGGTGGAACATGCAACGCTTGCCTCGTGAGGTACGGAACGGGCGGCACTCTCCGATGGGAAATGCTCCTCGAAGATAGAGCGATAGTAGTATTCCTCCTTGCAGAGCGGCGTGTTGATTGGGAAACGCTCAGCGGCATGTGCCATCTGTTCGTCGGTCACAGCCTTCGACGTAATCTCCTTGAGGGTGTCAATCCACGAGTAACCAACACCGTCGGAGAACTGCTCTTTCTGTCGCCATGCCACGCTCTCGGGCAACAATGCAGAGAAGGCATCACGCACCACTTTCTTCTCGATGGCCTTGCCCGGACACATCTTGTAGGCCGCAGGTACCGTCATAGCCACATCGAGGAACTCCTTATCAAGGAATGGGACACGACCTTCGATGCCCCAAGCCGCCAACGACTTGTTGGCACGGAGGCAGTCGTATTGGTACAACTTGCTCAACTTACGGACCGTCTCTTCGTGAAACTCCTTGGCATCGGGCGCCTTGTGGAAATAGAGATAACCGCCAAAGACCTCGTCTGCCCCTTCGCCCGACAGCACCATCTTGATACCCATCGACTTGATGACACGGGCCAACAGATACATCGGCGTGGAGGCACGGACAGTGGTAACGTCGTAAGTCTCAATATAGTAGATGACGTCGCGGATGGCATCCAATCCCTCCTGAATGGTGTAGTTGATCTCGTGATGTACCGTGCCGATGTACTCTGCCACCTCACGCGCCTTGGCGAGGTCGGGGGCACCCTTCAGACCCACGGCAAACGAGTGCAGACGTGGCCACCAGGCATGTTCGGTATCGTTCGACTCCACACGGCGCTGAGCAAACTGCTGTGCGATGGCCGAAGTGACACTCGAATCCAAACCGCCCGACAGCAGCACGCCGTAAGGTACGTCGCACATCAACTGACGCTTGACAGCAGCCTCCAACGAGTCGTGCACCGCCTGCACACTCTCTTCGTAGGTCGGCATTTCGTCCGACTTCACCTCCGTCCACTTCATCCAGTCGCGTGTGTACCAACGGGTCTGGCACTTGGTGCGACTGCTGTAATAGTGGCCCGGCAAGAAAGGTTCGTACTCGTCACAGAAACCCTCCAGGGCCTTCAGTTCCGAGGCAACATAACAAAGTCCCTCCTTGTCGCGCCCGATATACAAAGGTATGACACCTATCGGATCACGTCCAATGAGGAACTCGTCTGTCTCTTCGTCATAGAGGCAGAATGCAAAAATGCCGTTCAACTGTTCAAAAAGCCATGTCGGGTCGTCGCCACCCTGCTCCTTCCACTGTCGGTAGAGAGCCAAGATGACTTCACAGTCCGAGCCTGTACTGAACTCGTAACGACCTGTCATGGTGCGCCTTATCTCGCGGTGATTATAGATCTCGCCATTCACTGCCAAGACCTGTCGGCGGTCGGCGGAATAGAGAGGTTGACCTCCTGATACTGGATCGACGATACTCAGACGCTCATGTGCTAAGATAGCAGAGGGTCCGACATAGATGCCACTCCAGTCCGGACCACGATGACGAATCTTCTGACTCATCCGCAAGGCCTTCTGTCGCAACTGGGGTGTCTGTTCTGCGATGTTCAAAATACAAGCAATGCCGCACATAGTAGTAATAAGACCCCCTTCTATCTCCCCCGAGGGGGAGTATTAGGGGAATTAGATAATATTAGTTGTACATAAATCTCGTCCTCTTTTGTGAGTGGGGATAATCCCCTCCCCTCGGGGTCCTCGCAGCAATTAGGAGGGTTGATAACCCTCCGCGAGAAGACGAGGCTTTAGCCGAGGGGCAATTTGGGAGGGGGTCCTGTCTCTTCTTTATTTAGAAAGCTATCGTCGTGCCCAGGGTGAAGAACATCTTCTCCGAACGTGGGTTGGTGACGATGTCAGCAAACACAGGGAGTTCGAACTCCTTGCCCAGAGTCAAGGTCTTGGTGGCACGCAAACCCACGTGGGTCACGGCAAAACCGCTGGCATCGTAGAACGAAGTCTCGAAAGGAACGGCGCCGACCGTAGCAGTCCAATCCAATCCACCTGCTGCGAAAGGAGCACTGAGTTGCACATAGCTGGAATAAGCTCGGTCACCCTTTTCGGTCACACCATCATCGCCACCGATGTTGGTGTACCACTGCACGTTAAGGCACTCGAAGTCATAACCTACGTTGGCCTCCCAGACATGGGTAGTGCTATGTGCACCATAGGTAAAATACCGGCCTTCGCTGAACCAATAGTCGGTCACGCCGACGTTGAAACCTCCAACGCTATAGCCCAAAGTGAAGTCCAACTCCTTGGTATCGGTGGCATCGGTGATGCCCACACTGCCCCAAGCCGAGAGGCTCAATCCCTTGTAGGCAATGCCCAACGTAGGTTGGAGACTGGCATCACCCAAATCCTGACCACGCCAGATGTAGTTACTTACGACGTCCGTACTGATGGTTGCTTCCACTTTATCTTGTGCGTTGACGCAGGTTAACGCTGAAACTGCTGCCAACATAATCATTATCTTTTTCATAATCTGATTGCTTAATTAAATGGTTAATTGGGTAGAAGGATATATAGTAACTATAGTATTTATAGTATTTATAGTATCTATATATTCCCCCTCCCCTTTCGGGGTCCTCGCAGCAAAGGGTTGATAACCCTTTGCGAGAAGAAGGGAGGGGGTAATTAGTTGTAGCAAGCCTCACCATGCTCATAGATGTCGAGACCCTCTTCCTCGATACGGGCATCTACACGGAGACCATGTACCTTCTTGATAGTGAAGAACAAGATCACACCGCAAACGGCAGCCCAGAGGTCGATGACCAGAATGCCAAAGGCCTGTGCACCCAGGAAGCCCCAACCGTGACCATACAGCAGACCGCTGTCGGTAGCGAGGAGACCGGTCAGCAACGTACCCAAGATGCCACAAACACCGTGTACTGAGCTGGCACCTACAGGATCATCGATGTGCAGACGATGGTCGATGAACTCGATGGAATAAACCAGAACGACACCACAGAGGAGGCCGATGATGACTGCTCCGACAGGAGAGACAAGGTCGCAACCTGCTGTAATACCTACCAAACCGGCCAGGACACCGTTCAAAGTCAAGGAGAGCGATGGCTTACGATAACGGATCCAAGTCACTGCCATGGTGCCGAGACCACCAGCAACGGCTGCCAAGTTGGTGGTGAGGAACACATGGCTGATAGCGGTGCGGTTCACTTCACCCGATGCTGCCAACTGAGAACCAGGGTTGAAACCGAACCAACCCAACCAGAGGATGAAGACACCGAGGGAAGCCCAGGTCAATGAGTGACCAGGAATGGCGCGGCTGCTGCCATCGGCGGCATACTTGCCACGACGTGGACCCAGGGCAATGGCACCAATCAGAGCGAGGACACCACCTACGCTGTGCACAATGGCCGAACCGGCAAAGTCGTGGAACGCCGTTCCGAACGTGCTCATCATGAAGCCATCGGCGGCATCGCTGCAAAGCCAACCGCCACCCCATGTCCAGTGTCCCTCGATAGGATAGATAAAGAGGGAAATGGCAGCACTATAGATAACGTACATGGAGAACTTGGTACGCTCTGCCATGGCACCCGACACGATAGTGGCGGCGGTAGCGCAGAAGACGGTCTCGAACATCAGGAAACCCTCGACAGGCAGGTCACCTCCATAGAACGAGAGGTCACCCCAGTTGGGTGCACCGATGAAACCGGCACCCTCCGAACCGAACATGAAACCGAAACCTAAAAACCAAAACAACAAAGAACCCAGGATGAAGTCCACAAAATTCTTGAACAAGATATTGGCGGTGTTCTTGCTACGGGTGAAACCTGCCTCGCAGAGAGCGAAACCTGGCTGCATCCAGAAGACCAACATAGCGGCCAACAACATCCAGACTGTATCAAGAGAAAAAGCTAAATCGTTCATAATCGTACGTATTAAATTGTTTCTATTGCATTGTCGTCCCAAATATCCCGTCCCACCACGAGGTCCTGACCACCTTATCCTCTCACTTTATTTCTGTTAAACTATTTTCGACCTTCTCCCTTTTTTCTCCCTTTTAAAGGGAGCAAGAAGGTAGCAAAAAAGTCGAAAGTCCAATGTATCTCTATTGGACCAAAAGGAGGTCAGCGGTGGGACACAAAGGTCACACACCCAGAATAAAAGTCTTGAAAAACGACAACATTTCTATTAACACACATGTAATACCTTACTTCCTAACGCAAGAGGAAAGGATTATTTCTTGTCGCGCAATACCGTGTCGCCATGTTCGCCGGTACGGATGCTCCAGGTGTCGATCATCTCGCTGACGAAGATACGTCCATCTCCCACCTCGCCGGTCTGGGCAGTATTGATAAGCACCTGGACGGTGGGCTCGACAAATGAATCGCGACAAACGATGGTAATGGCCACGCGTTCAATCACATCGGTAGAATACTGGACACCTCGGTAAATACGCTCCTGACGGCTCTGTCCGATGCCATGCACGTCGTGGTATTCAAACCAGTTGATGTCCGAGTTGAGCAAGGCCTCTTTGACCTCCTCAAACTTTGTCTTACGGATAATTGCCTCAATCCTTTTCATAACGCAATAATCGAGTTAAGAGTTAATAATTAGTTAAAGACCCCCCTCTATCTCCCCCATGGGGGAGAAATGAAAAGTAACAATAAATGGTGGAATAAAACGCTTCCCCATTCGGGGGTGATTGGGAGGGGTTCTGCTATTTCTTTAGGTTCTTGATGAAATCCAGGAACAAGGGGTGCGGTTTCTGCACTGTGCTGGAATATTCGGGGTGGAACTGGGTGCCGATGAACCAACGCAGGGTGGGAATCTCGACAATCTCGGTGAGATGGCTCTCGGGGTTGTGCCCCACGCACTGCATACCGGCCTGTTCGTATGCCTCGGTGTACTCGCTGTTGAACTCGTAGCGGTGGCGGTGACGTTCCTCGACGATCTCCTTGCCATAGATGGCACGCACCCGGCTGTCGGGCTTCAACCGGCAGGCGTAAGCACCCAGGCGCATCGTTCCGCCCATGCGGGTGAGGTTCTTCTGGTCGGCCATGATGTCGATGACATTGTGCTGCGTCGTGGCACTCATCTCCCGACTGTCGGCGTCGCTCAATCCCAGCACGTTACGAGCAAATTCGATGACCATCATCTGCATGCCCAGACAGATACCAAAGGTGGGGATGTCGTGCTCACGGGCATATTGCACAGCCAGGATCTTGCCCTCGATGCCTCGTTGTCCGAAGCCTGGACAGATGATCATTCCACCTACGGTACCCAGCGCCTCCTCCAAGCCGTCGGCGGTGAGCCACTCGCTGTTGACGAACTTGATATGGACCTTCGTCTTATTGTAGATACCAGCGATATAGAGACTCTCGCGGATGCTCTTGTAGGCATCCTGGAGGTCGTATTTTCCGACCAGCGCGACGGTTACTTCCTGTGTGGCTGCCGCCTGCATGGCCAGGACATTCTTCCACTTGCTCAAGACGCCATCGCCTGCCTTGGCCTCCTTGCCCAACTTACGCAGGATGGCCAGGTCCAATCCCTGGCGATGCATGTTGACAGGCACCTCGTAGATGCTGGGCAGGTCCTCACTCTGTACGACCGAGTCGGGGCTGACGTTGCAGAAGGCTGCCACCTTCTGGAGGATGCTCTCCTCCAAGTGGAGTTCGGTACGCAGGATGAGGATATCGGGTTGGATGCCCATGCCCTGCAACTCCTTGACTGAGTGTTGAGTAGGCTTTGTCTTCAGTTCGCCGGCAGCCTTCAGATAGGGCACATACGTAAGGTGAACCGACAGCGCGCGATTGCCCAACTCCCACTTCAACTGGCGGACGGCCTCCATGAAGGGGGCGCTCTCAATGTCGCCAATGGTACCGCCAATCTCGGTGATGACGAAATCATAATCCTCCGGATCATCGACCCTCAGCATGCGACGCTTGATTTCGTCGGTGATGTGAGGAACCACCTGAATGGTCTTTCCGAGGTAGTCACCGCGACGCTCCTTGTCGATGACCGTCTGGTAGATCTTGCCCGTGGTGACGGAATTGTTGCGGTTGGTATGGATACCGGTGAAACGCTCGTAGTGGCCTAAATCCAAGTCGGTCTCCATGCCGTCCATCGTGACATAGCACTCGCCATGCTCGTAGGGGTTGAGCGTTCCGGGGTCAATATTGATGTAGGGGTCAAACTTCTGAATAGTAATACGATAACCATGCTCCTGCAACAGTTTTCCGATAGAGGCGGAGATAATGCCCTTGCCTAAAGAGGAAACAACACCGCCCGTGACGAATATGTAAGAAGTTTCTAAAGACATAATATTGATTGCAATTTGTTTTTATTCGCTGCAAAGGTATTGCAAATTGCTATATTATTCAAAATATTGGCTGTAAAAATATATTCTTTTTTCAAACACTATCATTTTGGTAGCATTTTTGGCTCATCGTATGCAAAAATATTAGTAATTTATAAAAATGGCTTTCTTTTTGTTGCAATTTGTCGTGCGATATATTTTTTTTATGGATTTTTGCTATCATATTTGCACATATCGAAAACTTGTGCTATCTTTGCACCGTGTTATCAAGAATACCGTTATGGGCAGCATAGTCAAGTTCACCAAAATGCACGGCGCCGGAAACGACTATATATATGTTAATACATTATTATATAATATAGTTGATCCTGCCAAGGCGGCTCAAGTCTGGAGCCTGCCGCACTACGCCATCGGCTCGGATGGTCTCATCCTCATCGGCGAGGCCAAAAGCGCAGAGGCGGATTTCTCCATGCGCATCTTCAACAACGATGGGTCGGAGGCAAAGATGTGTGGCAACGGAGCTCGTTGCGTGGCGCGCTACTTGCATGACAAGCACTTGACCGACAAGACAGACATCCGTTTGGAGACGCTTTCGGGCATCAAGGTGTTGCATCTGAACATCGCCGACGGCATCGTCAAGGATGTCACGGTGGATATGGGTGAACCTGCCGACATGAAACCGCTGCCCTCTCTTTCCCGACGGTTGCAACATCGAGTTCGTGGATCGGATGGACGACGGCACGCTCCGAATGCGTGTCTGGGAACGAGGCAGCGGCATCACCATGGCCTGCGGCACAGGAGCTTGCGCCACCGCCGTGGCTGCTTGCCTGGCCGGCAAAACGGGACGGGAAAGTGACGTCCGAATGGACGGCGGTACCTTGCACATCGTCTGGAACGAAGCAGATAATCACATCTATATGACAGGAGGCGCAGAAATCACCTTCGAGGGCGAAATCGCCCTACCGGAGGAGGAATGAAGGCACTCCTTTTTTTAATGGGAACTTCCGTCGTTCCCCACCTATAGTTAAATAATTGGAAATTGAAAATTGGCAAATATCATTTTTAGTTTCGTATTTGTTATCATCTTTTCGGGTTTCATCTTATTATATTAAACATCTTGTATATCTTTATTCATTTGTCAATTCTCAATTTTCAATTATCTTTTTTAACAACATCAATTAAAGAGAAGCAATATGGCTTTAGTGAATGAAAACTTTTTACAACTGACAGAGAATTATCTCTTTGCCGACATCGCCAAGAAAGTGAACGCCTACAAAGTGCTTCACCCGCGACAAAAGGTAATCTCGTTGGGCATCGGCGACGTTACCCAACCCCTCTGCCCCTCCGTCATCAAAGCCATGCACAAGGCTGTAGATGAAATGGCAAATGCCGATACATTCAAGGGTTACGGTCCGGAACATGGATATGCCTTCCTGCGCGAAGCCATATTGAAGCACGACTTCCATCCGCGTGGCATCCGGTTCGACCCCTCCGAAATATTCATCAACGACGGTGCCAAAAGTGACCTGGGTAACATTGGAGATATCCTCCGTTGGGACAACCTCGTTGCCGTGACCGACCCCGTCTATCCGGTCTATGTAGATTCCAACGCCATGGCAGGACGAGCAGGCATCAACCGAGACGGACAATGGAGCGACATCACCTACCTGCCAACGACTGCAGAGAACGACTTCTGTCCCGAACTGCCGGATCACGGTGTAGATGTCATCTACCTCTGCTACCCGAATAACCCTACCGGCACGGTGCTCACCAAGGCGCAACTCGAGAAATGGGTCAAGTATGCTCTCAAACAGGAAGCTATCATCCTCTATGACGCTGCCTACGAGGCCTACATTCAGGAACCCGACATTCCGCACAGCATCTACGAGATACGCGGAGCACGCAAATGCGCCATCGAGTTCCACTCCTACTCCAAGACAGCCGGATTCACCGGAGTACGTTGTGGTTACACCGTCGTCCCCAAAGAGCTGATTGCCACCTCCATGCGCGGTCAATCCGTTGCCCTGAACCACCTGTGGGAACGCCGCCAATCGACCAAGTTCAATGGCACCAGCTACATCTCACAACGGGCTGCCGAGGCCATCTACACACCGCAAGGACAAAGCGAGATTCGCGCCACCATTGCTTACTATATGGAGAATGCCAAAATCATGCGCGAAACGCTACAGGAGATTGGTTTCAAGGTCTATGGCGGAGTCAATGCTCCCTACCTTTGGGTACGAACACCACATCATGCCGATTCGTGGGCATTCTTTGAAGAACTGCTTTATGCCGCCGGCGTTGTGTGTACGCCAGGTGAAGGGTTCGGTCCTTCGGGCAAAGAATATGTTCGCCTCACGGCCTTCTGCGACCGCCAAGACTGTCTGGAAGCGATGAGTCGCATCCGAAACATGGTGAGCCAAACGCACCACAAAGCAGCGCAAGCTACAGAAAAAGAAGAATAACATAAACTCTAAACTATCATACATTATGGGAAGTATCAGAATTGATGCTGTAGAAGCAGCATCCAAGAAGAAGCCACTTGAGGTGGCCGTCCCTACCGAAAAAGTTTCGGCATACTTCGGCAAGAAGGTCTTTGACCGCGCCAAAATGTACAAGTATTTACCCAGCGATGTCTATCAGAAGATGCTTGACGTCATCGACCACGGCGCTGCCTTGGATTGCTCCATCGCCGACGCTGTTGCCGAAGGCATGAAGCAATGGGCTGAGGAACAGGGCGTCACTCACTATACGCACTGGTTCCAGCCTCTGACCGAAGGCACTGCCGAGAAGCATGACGCCTTCATCGAGCACGATGGCAAGGGTGGTATGATCGAGGAGTTCAAAGGTAAGTTGCTCATGCAGCAGGAACCGGATGCCTCTTCTTTCCCTTCAGGCGGCATTCGTGCCACCTTCGAAGCCCGTGGTTATTCAGCCTGGGACCCCACTTCGCCAGTCTTCATCATCGACGATACCCTCTGTATTCCAACCATTTTCATCTCCTACACCGGTGAAGCGCTCGACTACAAGGCTCCTTTGCTCCGTGCCCTCTGTGCCGTTGACAAAGCAGCCACTGAAGTGAGCCGTTACTTCTACCCCAACGTCACCAAAGTTCAGTCTAACTTGGGTTGGGAACAGGAATATTTCCTGGTCGATGAGGATCTCTACAACGCACGTCCAGACCTGGTATTGACCGGCCGCACTTTGATGGGTCACGACTCTGCCAAGAACCAGCAGATGGACGACCACTACTTCGGCATCATCCCTGAGCGCGTCATGCGTTTCATGAAAGAGTTGGAAATCAAGGCACTGGAGTTGGGCATCCCTTGCAAGACTCGTCACAACGAGGTGGCTCCTAACCAGTTTGAGATTGCTCCTATCTTCGAGCCTACCAATCTGGCCGTTGACCACAATATGTTGCTCATGTCGCTCATGAAGCGCATCGCCCGCAAACACGGATTCCGTTGCCTCCTGCACGAGAAACCGTTTGCCGGCATCAACGGTTCGGGCAAGCACAACAACTGGTCACTCAGCACCGACACGGGTGTCCTGCTCCACGGACCTGGCAAGACTCCACTCGACAACATGCGTTTTGCCGTATTCATCGTCGAGACTCTGATGGCCGTCTATAAACACAACGGTCTGCTCAAGGCCTCTATCATGTCGGCCACCAATGCACACCGTTTGGGTGCCAACGAAGCACCTCCGGCAATCGTCAGCTCCTTCTTGGGCAAGCAGCTCACCGAACTGCTCGACGCCATCGAGAAGACCGACGACAAGGACATCTTCAACCTCTCTGGCAAACAGAAGATTAAACTCGACATTCCTGTCATCCCTGAGATTCTGTTGGACAACACCGACCGTAACCGTACCTCACCTTTTGCCTTCACTGGCAACCGTTTCGAGTTCCGTGCCGTCGGTTCGGAGGCCAACTGTGCATCGGCCATGATTGCTCTCAACACTGCTGTCGCCGAGGCGCTCACCCTCTTCAAGGAGCGTGTGGATGCACTCATCGCTAAGGGTGAAGACAAGTTTGAGGCCATCGTCAAAGTGCTCCGTGAAGACATCGTCACCTGCAAGCCTATCCACTTCGATGGTAACGGCTACAGTGATGAATGGGTCAAGGAAGCTACCCGTCGCGGTTTGGACGTTGAGACCTCATGTCCTATCGTCTTCGACAACTATCTCTCGGACGACTCCGTCAAGATGTTCGAGTCGATGAACGTCATGAAGCGCTTCGAACTGAAGGCTCGCAACGAAATCAAGTGGGAGACCTACACCAAGAAGATTCAGATTGAGGCACGTGTATTGGGCGACCTCTCTCTCAACCACATCATCCCAACGGCTACCCGCTACCAGATGGAACTGGTCAAGCTCATCGAGGGCATGAACCGCATCTACCCTGCCGCCGAAGCCGAGGAACTCACTGCACGTAACCGCAAGATTGTCTGCGAGATTGCCCAGCGCATTGACCGTATCGAACAAATGGTCAACACGTTGGTAGAGAACCGCAAGGTGGCCAACGTGATCGAGTCGGAACGTGAAAAGGCCATTGCCTACCACGACACCGTCGTCACCCTCATGGATAAGATTCGCTACGAAATAGATCACCTCGAACTGCTTGTGAGCGATGACCTCTGGCCATTGCCAAAGTATCGAGAGCTACTTTTCATTCGCTAAACCCACTGGCGCTGCTTCCGCCGGGTTTTCTCTCTCATTTTATCATTTCCGTTTTGTGTTTACTCACAACGTCCATGATGGCAACGCCCCCAACGAGGGGCGTTGCTTCTTTCTTTGTATCCAACCAGAGATACAATCATCGCAAGGGATGAGGGAGCAACACAAAAAAAGCCGCCCAACGCCTAAGGCCTTGGGCGGACAAAATGCAAATGAATGAAATTGATGTTTACTTCGTTGGCTCGACAGGGATAATCTTACCCGACTTGTCGAAGGTCAATGGATCGATGCAGACCTGACGGTGAATGCCAGGACCATTGCGACGACCACGGAAGGTGGGGTTGATACGGTGATAGACAATGTACCAGAGATCCTTCTTGGGGTCCTTCAAAATGGAGTTGTGGGCGGTGCCATAAATCTCCTTCTCGGGACGCTGCTGGAGGATTACAGGTTGCTCGGCTACTTCGATTGGACCCAGTGGAGACTTGCTGGTACCATAGGCAACATGGTAGTTGTCGGCACCCGTGTCATCGACCGACCAGAGGAAATAGTAGATACCCTTGCGATAGAAGACATAACCGCCTTCGCGATAAGCATAGTCGCGCAGGGAACCACCCTTGGGCGTGAGATTGACCTTGGTCTCGGGTTTGATGCTGATCATGTCGTCGTTCAACTCAGCACCGGCGAGGAAGCCGTTGCCCCAATAGAGGTAGAACTTGCCGGTCTTGGGGTCCTGGAAGACATCGACGTCAATGGCCTGACCACCTTTGGCATCGGCTGGACGATCGGCATCGGTGATGATAGGATGACCGCAATCGACGAATGGACCTGTAGGACTGTCGCTGACGGCGCAGCCAATCTCCTTGCGCTTGCTCTCTGGATTGTGGGCCGAGAAATAGAAATAGTACTTGTAGCCCTTGCCCACCTTACGCTCGATGATAGCAGGAGCCCAGGCATTGCCGACAGCCCACTTCACTTGGTCGGTGGCGACGTCGAGCATCTTGCCCTCGTCGGTCCAGGTCTTGAGGTCGGTCGATGAGAAGACCGAGAAGTCGTGACCACCCCAACCTGGCGTACCGTCGGTGGTGGAATAGATGTAATATTTCTTGGTCAGGTTGCTATAGAGCACCTCAGGATCGGCATGGAAATCGGGCAAGATAGGATTGGCCGTGGCACCCCACTTGGCGAGGAGACGATCCTTCTCTTCCTGCGTGATAGGCATGATGGTGCCGTGACGTGGAGTGAAGGCGCCACGCGTCTTGGTGTCGGCTACCCACTCGAAGGTCTTGAGGTCAGCCGACTTACAGAACTGGTAGTGACCCGAGCCGTAGCAGTCGTACATCACGACCCACGACTGACCGTCCAGACTCTTGCAGACACCGACACCCTCAACGGCTTTCTTGCATACCTCGACATGGCCGTCCAACTTGGTCCATTGGCTGCCAAGAGGTTGACCTGGCTCAGCTGTGAGCGACTTGGCTGTGGCCTGAAGGATGCCGCCGTGTGCCTCACTCTTGTAGAAAAGGTGGTACAACTGGTCGGCCTCATTATAGACAATGTCTCCGTCGATAGTAGCAGAGCCGTTGTCGAACATATAGACAGGTTCGGTTTCAAGGTCGGTGAAGTCCTTGTTGGCATAGCAATAGAAGATCTTGTCGAACTTGCACTTGCCATCGTCGGTCAACATGGAGAAGAAGACCATGTACTTGCCGGTCTTATGGTCGTAGATAGTCTCTGGAGCCCAGACACGGGTGACGTTCATCCAATCGGTGAATCGGGTTGGGATATTGACAACCGAATGCGTCCAATGAATGAGGTCGGCACTCTTCATCATGACGAGACCACGGTTGGATGCCCAACCCAAAGAACTCTTCATATCGGTGGCAACCATGTAGAAGGTCTTGCCATCCTCACCACGAAGGATGTGGGGGTCGCGCACGCACTGGGTAAAGGCAATACTGTCACTCTTGATGACAGGATAACCCTGATTGAGCAAGGTGTAGTTGTACCCATCTTCGGACAGGGCATAACAAATCTGCTCCTGCTCTGGACGATTGCCCGTGAAGTAGGTAAAAAGGAATGCTACAAATTCGCTGGCTAATAATAAACAGTTCATATAGTTATTTTTACAAAATAAAAATACTAAATATTCATCGTTTCACGTTATTTGACAAAGACAACTTTACCCGACTCGATAACCAGACCATTGGAGACGGAAATCCGTCCTGTCAAATCGTGACGAACCCTTTGAGAAGCATCGTCCGCACGGAGGGTTTCAATGCCCGAACTGGCACCCTGAATAGGCACTGTAACACCATCGAAGGAGGAGAGCACAGGTAGTTTGCTCTGATTCTGAATCAAGACAGAGAACGAAGGAACGGAGATGCCTCGTTCGGTGACCTTGACGAAACCTCCATCGACAAAACGAAAACTGTTCAAAGGATAAGACAATGTGACAGCAGCCTTGAGTACACCCATGAATCCGTTGACATTGGTCTTCGCCGTTTTCACGGTCGTACCGGTCTCCACCAAGGAATAGATGGTGTCCGTGTGGGCACTATGATACAGGTAGGGATAGCCGGGAACTGGTTCTGACACAGGGTTTAAGGCAATAGCTGTGCCGTCGTCCAAGATACCCGCCGACTCGTACAACTGGACCCCTTCGGGCACGATGAAGTTGGCAGGCATACAGAGGGTGCCCCAACCTGTGGCATCGACCCTCACCTTCAAAAGCGGAATGCGGCGAAGGCGGAAGTCGGTGGCACACCACCAACCCTCTCGGTTGTCGGGAGTGGCGGTCGGATTGCCGTAGGTCATGAACTTACCGTTGTCGGCCGAAGTCTTGGAACCAACAAAACCGACAGTCAGTTTAGCACCCTCTTCTACATAGGTGTAGGACGAATACAAGGTCTTCCACTTCTCCTCATTGCTGAAAGCAGGCAGGTCCAGATTACCATAAGGCAACTTCTGGGTCAAGAGGGTATCACCCGTAGCAGGATTATAGAGCCAACCGTGTTGGTCGGTCTCGCAATAGTGCTGGGTCGTAGCTTTGACTTCCAAAGCATAGAGGCCATGAGTCAGTACCGAAGTGGTCTGTTGGATACCCAATGTCGGCTGGGCATCGCCAGTCACAGCATTGCTCCACCAGGCGTTCCAACAAGTCTTACCGGCTTGTGTAGCAAGGCGTTGGTCACCGCCCGTATAAGAACCTGTCTTGGTTTCCCAACCCGATTCGGAAGAGAACGTAGGATTGGTTATATTGTCGGTGACTACGACATAATGCTCCTCATCGGCAGCAAAAGGCAAGGCACGTTCGTCTTCCGTGGTCAATGCCTCTCGTTCCGCCTGACGATGTGCCTCCTGGATAGCTGCATAAGTAGCTTGCAAACTCTGTTCCAAGGCATTTGCATCGGCCGATGCCTCGCGCAACTGACGGAGGGAAGCCAGCACAGACTCCTCCTCGGTGGCATAGATATCCAAGAAAGCATCAACACGCGCGCGCTCATAAGTCAAAGCATCGGCTTGTGCCTCTTCGGCCGACTCAAAGAGAGGGCACAACATCAACTCATCCACCTGGGCAACACCATTGGCCGAACGGACCTGCACCATGGCACAGGTATCTTCGGCAACTGTGAAACTGACTCCCTGAGCAGCCCATCCACTGACATTGGGCAACTTAAGTCGGGCCGTGGCAATCAGGGCATCCTTACGTGGGGAGGTAATGATACGTTGTTCTCCATTGCAATGAGAACCAGCGCCGCCCACATAATAAGAAGTATTCTTCTGCAAGGCAATCAGCTTGTTGATGGACTGGGCATGGTTGGCATTGCTGTTGTTGCCATAACACTGCAAATAGGGCGAATTGTTGACGCCTCCAGCGGGAACAACTTGGAAATAAGGAGCCGAGAGAGGTTCTCCTGCGCCATTGGTCCAATCGAATGTACCCAACAGGAAATCGCCGTTCAACAGTCGGTTACCGCCTAAGTATAAAGTCTTTATCTCCCCATTGACCGGAACAGAAAGGCCATCGCCATAACCCAGATCATCGATGACGGCATACGCCTCGTTGGTAAGTCGTTCGGTACCATTGGCATCTACCACACGGATGCGGTAACGGTTACCATCACGACCACTTACTGTCACTTGGTAATCGGCAGCCAGTTCCTGAAGTTCGACGTTGGTCACCTTGGTCCAAGAAGAGCTTCCAAGGGCACGCACCTGCACCTCCATCGAGGTATTGTACTCACCGTTTGGCTCATACCAAGAGAGAGTGACCTGCTGTGTAGTCTTGTCATACTCCGCTTTCAGGTTCTTCGGATTGTACATGCGAGGGTTGGTTGGAATGAACTCATAGGCAAGATTGTAGCCCAAACCCGTTTTCATTTCAGCATAATACTCTCCCAACGCAGTGAGTGAGCCATTCTCATAGATATGACCCTTCGACTCGCTGTTCCAGTAAGCATAACGCTCCACGCAACCCATCGAGTTGAGTTGGTTCAAGATATTCTTGGTTGTAGAAAGAATCTGGGCATCGGTCACACCATCAGCAAAGGCACCTTTGGCCGATGTATTATTGCCCCACGAAGCACCCCAGATCCACTCGGAAATCCAGATAGGACGCTTGTAGCTGGGCCACCAATAGCTCTCCAGATTCCCGAAGTTTCCACTCGGCCAATAGCAATGGGCATCGACGATGTCACAACGCCAACCGCGGGCATCGATGGAATCGAGCAACACCTTAATCATTGTACCGGTACCGTTCCAATAGTCACTGCCGTCCCACGAAGAGGGAGAACAGAGACGCATACCCGTACGCATCAGGTTTTCCCAGTTGGCCAAAATGGTCTCGACACTCTGAGGATGGTCATCCGACTGATTGGCAGGCTCGTTGTTGGTCTTCATGTGGCACGAACCTGTCACGCTGCCACAAGCGGAAGGCGACGGCCAATCCTCGTAGATATGGTTAGGAACCCACTCACAGTCAGGCAGATTGCTGGCATTGCCCTGCGCCCAGTCATAGCACCAGGAGGTGTTCAATGCCTGATTGGCACCTGAGGAACCATTACTTGCCAGACCTTTCTTGGCAGCATTGTACCATTGGAAAACTCGGTAGGAACTGATGCTCTGGTCCAATACGGCGGGCAAGGTAGCCACCTCCAAGTCGGCCTTGTCGGCAATGAAGCAACGGCTGTAACCACGACCACCTGCACGGGTAGAGAAGGTGACCATGTAACCACGTTTCAACTTGAAGGAGCGTATCTTGTTGTTCAACTTCTCCTCGCTCAACGTGTTCATGAAACCGCCCGCATCCTCCAGACCGAAGTCACTGCACGAAGTACCTCCATAGTTCTGTTCGCTATAGACCGTAAGCGGTTGGATACTACTTGCATAGGGCAGGATGATAGCACCCTGTGCATACATCTTCACCTGGCAGTTGTTGCCATTCACGGCCTGAGCACCATTGACATAGACACGGTTCTTGAGCCAGTTCTTGATGACCAGACTGGGTTTGATGTTCTCGATGATGACTACCGCATGTTCGGTGTTGGTGATGTCCACCTTGCCACTCCCCGTGAAGGGAGTGGTCGAGGTGATGACATAATCGACATTGTCGCTCACCGTTACTTCCGAAGTGACCTGCGTCACCGAGGTAG